>JABJOR010000412.1 GCA_018664265.1 Rhodospirillales bacterium | reverse complement strand
TATGTAGCTCAACGACGGTTTATCCAGGGCATTACCTCAAGTGGCCTGAAAGGTTAATATTCGACAATAAAAAGGATGGGGACACAAACAACGTCCCATACGTAATTAAAACTTTAAACAGCAATTGGAGAAACACTATGAAACGTACATTTATCGCTTCTGCAATATTCTGCCTCGCAGCTTTTGGCGCATCGCAGGCAGCAGAAATCGAAGTTCGCTTACATTACGCTCACCCGAACCTTTGGAAAACAGTTCAGGAAAAAATAGCCACCGCTTTCATGGCTGAAAATCCAGGCATTAAGATCAAACTTAACGCCCCTGCCAAAAATTATGCTGATGGTGCTCAACAACTTTTGCGTGATGCCGTTGCCAACCAGCTTCCCGATGTTGCCTTTGTCGGCCTGAACCGCTGGCGTATTCTGGAAGCCCGTGGTTTGACGGTTGCTCTGGATGATTTAATCGGCGATCCTAAGGCATTTGAAGCAAAAGGTTATACTCCGGCCCTGCGTTCGCTTGGTCAGTACAAGGGTAAGCAGTACGCCGTAGCAGCCGCAGCCTCGAACCTGGTCATCTATGCGAACCCGGAACTTGTCAAAAAAGCCGGTGGCTCCATGGATAATTTCCCCACAGACTTTGATTCCCTGATCGAGCTATCGAGCAAAATCAACAAGCTTGGCAACAGCATCGATGGCGTCTGGGTATCAACCCATGATTGGCGCTTCCAGAGTATGCTCGGCTCGTATGGTGGCCGCCCAATGAATGCTGACGAAACTGCGATCACCTTTGACAGTCCGGCCGGTATTAAAGCCGCAAAACTGTACTCACGCTTTGCCAAAGAAGCCAACATGAAGATGTACGGTGGCAACGAAGCCCGCCAAGCATTTGCCTCTGGCCTGCTTGGTATTTACATTGACAGTTCATCCTACCTGACCCGTGTTACCGAAGCCGCAGGCGATCGTTTCAAAGTCACGGTTAAGCCCTTTATCGTTGCAGCAGAAGACAAATCAACGGTCTACTTTCCGACCGGCGGTTCTGCAATTGTGATGTTCACAAAGGACAAGGCCATTCAGGAAGCTTCATGGAAATACATGCAGTTTGCTTCTGGCCCTAAAGGTGCAAAAATTGTAGTTGCCAACTCCGGTTATGCTCCAACCAATGAACTGGTTTTGAAAGACAAAAAGTATCTCGGACAGTTCTATGCTACAAATGAAAACTCTCGCGTTGCCCATGCCCAAGTAGCCGCTTACGCTGGCCCTTGGTTCGCATACCCTGGCACCGAAGGTGTTGCCGTTACCGATTTGATAGGCAATGCACTGGTTAAAGTTGTCTCCGGTGAAGACCCCGAAGCAACAATCAAAAAGCTGGCAACAACAGTTCGTTCCAAACTGAAAATGAAATAACTCATAAAGTTTGAAAACGACTCAATTAGGGCGGGAGCGACAAAAACAGTGGTTCCCGCCTTTGCTATGTTGACCATGCTCTACTCGCGTGAATAAGATTATACTGAATATTACATCGGTATATTGTCATTGGCCGAAATAAAGAACAGTAATGCTTTGGTAGATACTCAATAATATTCCGACGAATGGTTTGCGCTGAAACAGCAAATTCCTTGGCGAGCTTGTCAATAGTAGCAAACCCCTTGGCTTCTATATGCTTAACGATTATACCTTGTCGTTCCTTTGTCAAAAGCCTCTCCTTTTTGATCACTTTAAATGTTGCTACTATTGTAGATGAAAGATATCTTACATTTATGTTTAATTATTAACTTATTCTTGAGGAAGCCAGCATGCCTGATCTTTATCTGTCAAGCAACCGAGAGACTTTACATGACGGCTCTCGGAACTTTGACCCCTGGAAGCTGAGCTGGTCAACAGCCTCTCTGAAAAATTCTAACGATGTACCATTGAGTAAAGTCGAAGCTGTTGAGTGGCTGTACAAGGAGGCCAAAGGCCGCCAGGTTCCTGTCGGCGTGATTGGTCCACGCGAGGCTACGGAGCACCAGGAGGTAACGGCGGAGCAACTGGGGAAACGTATGGGTGAGCTTCGCATTCCCCTGCTAAATGGCGGTAAGAACGGTGTCATGGAAGCCGTCTCAAAGGGATGTTGCCAAGCTGGTGGGCTGGTTCTTGGGTTTGTGCCGGATGACAATTGGGAAGCAGCTAATGATTACGTTACGGTTCCAATTGCCACCGGTATTGGCAAGGCGCGCAACGTGCTGATTGCCCAGTCCTGTCAAGCTCTTGTTGCTGTTGGTGGCGGGTTCGGAACTCATTCGGAAATGGCCTTTGGGATGCACTTCGAAAAACCGGTATTCGCTATGGCTGGCGCGCCCGAAATCGATGGTGTGCGCAGAATGGAAGACGTTGAAGACGTTATTGCTGCTTTGGCATCTGTCATCCTGAAGCTATCGGATTGATGTAAGCAGTCATTATTAAATGTAATATTTGCTACGAAATGTAATGTTTCTACCAATCATACTGATCGCTAATGACTGATTGCTGATATATTTCATTTCCGATAAAAGGCGGGACTTATGATTCAGATTGATAAGCTGGGCAAATTTTTTAACAAAAACGAAGTCCTTAAGGACGTATCGCTCACCATGCCCGAAGGCAGCTTTACGGCTTTGCTGGGGCCTTCCGGCTGTGGCAAATCAACAACGCTTAGAATTATCGCCGGGCTTGAGCAGCCCACAACTGGCTTGGTTAAGATCAACAATCGGAATGTAACCGAACTGACGGCTGCAGAACGCAATATCGCCATGGTGTTCCAGTCCTATGCCCTGTACCCGCATATGACCGTTCAAGAGAACATCATTCTACCTTTAAGTATGCGAAGCATGACCCGCTTGCAACGAATGCCCATCCTCGACAGATTGCTTCCATCGGCACGCGCTCAAGCTGCCAAAAACGTAGCAAAAGCAAATGAGATTGCCGAAATGCTAGAAATCAGCGCACTGCTGGATCGTAAGCCATCAGAACTTTCCGGGGGGCAAATGCAACGGGTGGCCGTTGGCCGTGCACTCGTTCGTGACCCTGTGGCCTTCCTGTTAGACGAGCCACTTTCCAATCTTGATGCCAAGCTTCGCACCCAAATGCGCAGCGAGATCGTTGATCTTCACAAGCGCACAGGCCGGACCTTTGTGTACGTGACCCATGATCAAGACGAAGCCATGAGCATGTCTGATCGAATCGCCGTATTTATGCACGGGAAAATCGTTCAGGTAGCAACCCCGCGAGAGCTTTTTTCTAACCCGGCCACTCGGGAAGTCGCAGCCTTTGTCGGTGACAGGCCCATCAACATGATTGAGCTTGATGCCGAGGGCAGCAACTTGCCATCTCCGTTTGATGGATTTGCTATTGATGGGAAAAAAATCCCACAGCGCATTGTTCTTGGTATTCGTCCTGAGACATTGGAAGTAAATAAAAATGGTACTATTCCAGCATTTCTGGAACGCATTGAATATCTAGGTTCGGAAGCCATGGTCACGTTCAAACTGGATGGGAATATCACCCTTCGTGTTGCTATAGATGCCAGCGATGAATTGCCACAACCGGGTGAGCGTATCAATCTTGCTCTCAAACACAGTGCCGCTCATCTATTTGATGTGGAAACAGGAAATCGTTTAAATGCCAAACTCGTATCACGCACGCAGCCATCTGCTGTAAAAGCATAGAGGAATGAAATCGTGACGCTCTCCCGCCGAAAATTTCGCGAAGCTCTATTCGATATCCAACTGGCAGGACCGGCAACTCTTGCAATGCTGGTACTGATCTTTGTTCCGGCCTTCTTCGTAGGCGTGCTGTCATTCACGGATTACTTGTTTGGCGCTGCCACATTCAACTGGGTCGGCTTCGACAATTACCTGACCCTGTTTGGCGATGAAACCGGGCGCCGTGCGGTCATCAATACGCTGATTTACGTTGCCGTGGTTATGCCCACGTCCATCGTCCTGTCGCTGGCGGCGGCTGTTGGTGTCCATTCAGTTAGTGGCTGGAGCATGGGAACGGCCAACGTCCTACGCACGGCTTACTTTATGCCGGTGGTTGCAACCCTTGTTGCTATGGCCACTGTATGGCAAATGCTGCTTCACCCAAGCCTGGGCCTTGTTAATCAAGCGTTGGGTATGATTAATATTTCCGGGCTGCAATGGTTGTCTGATCGTGGACTTGTTTTATATACACTGGCAGGAATCGGAGTATGGGAAACGGTTGGCTACAATATGGTGCTGTTCATGGCTGGTCTAGTGGCGATCCCTAAACACCTGTATGACGCGGCGAAAATCGATGGAGCTAATCATGGTTGGGAACGGTTCTGGATCGTGACTTGGCCGATGCTTGGCCCCACAACACTGTTTGTGTTGGTGGTAACAGCGACCAAATCCTTCCGGGTTTTTGAAACGGTTGCCACCTTGACCAACGGAGGCCCAGGGTTTTCCAGTGATGTGCTGGTCTTTGCCATGTACCGGGAAGGTTTTGTCTATTTCAAAGCCGGTTATTCGGGTGCCATCACGATGGTGTTTTTCTTCTTCGTTCTGGCCTTGACCTTGACCCAGTTGCGGATTGTTGAGAAAAAGGTACATTACCGATGAACGCAAAAATCAAGTTCAAGAATGCTGTCTTGCTAGCGGTCCTGATTGCCGGAGCCTTGCTGATCCTGTTGCCATTCTTCTGGATGATCTCGCTTTCGCTGAAACCGGCCGACGAAATTTTTGCACCCGGCATCAACTTCATTCCCAATCACTTTGAATGGCAGAACTACGTAAAGGCCTTTGAGGCTGTGCCCCTATTCCAGTTCTTGAAAAACGGCTTTATCGTTTGCGCGGCAATTCTGTTCTTGCAAGTGATTATTGCTGTGCCCTGTGCATATGCCTTGGCGCATCGTGATTTTCTAGGTAAAAAAATGATCTTTGGTCTGGTAGTTGCCGGGCTTCTTGTACCCTATCATGTTACCGCTATTCCACTCTTTCTGGGTTTGGCTAAATTGAATTTGCTGAACACCTACAGTGCCCTAGTGCTTCCGTTTATGGCATCCGTTTTCGGCATCTTCCTGTTTCGGCAGTTTTTTGCATCCCTATCGACGGATATCATTGATGCGGCAAGGATTGACGGATTGAGCGAGCATGCCATCGTCTGGCGCATTGCCTTTCCATTGGCATGGCCAGCTGTATCTGCCTTTGCCGTGTTCTCCGTTGTGGCCCACTGGAACGATTTATTCTGGCCACTGATCGCGGTAACAGATCCCGACCTTGCGACCCCGCCGCGTGGTATCCTTTATTTCCGTGATGAAGAGGCCGGATCAGATTTTGGGCCTTTGATGGCAGCTGCAACCATGATTACAGCACCACTTGTTCTAGGCTT
>JABJOR010000411.1 GCA_018664265.1 Rhodospirillales bacterium | reverse complement strand
ATTTAATATTATAGCTAACTAGCTGAAAACAAAGAATTATGCAGGGCTAACACGAACAATCACGTTAACGCTGGTAATCTTTGTACCCATAGGCGGGACAGGCAGGTTCTGCATAATCACATCATCAGCCATGATATCTTCCAGCTCACCCGTATTGGTGTGGAAGAAGTGATGGTGGTCTGTGGTCGTGGTATCAAAGTAGGAGCGTTCGCCATCTACAACGATTTCACGAAGCAAACCGGCTGCTGTGAACTGGTTGAGTGTATTGTAAACAGTGGCCAGTGATACGCTAACACCGTTTGAAATGGACTCGTTGTGCAGGACTTCAGCAGTAACGTGACGGCCTTCCCCTTCGAATAGCATCTTTGCAAGTGCCATGCGCTGGCGTGTTGGGCGCAAACCTGCGCCACGCAAGCATTCGATAATCTGTCGATATGGTCTGATCTTATTCATGGTCTCTTTCCTTGAATTCAATTTTCTTTAAAACGCTTTTAGAGTAGATCAAATTTTTAAGCAAAAGACCACCTGTTTTTTATGGAATTAGCATTTTTTTATTATTTCTAATTCTATTTATTTTTTTCAACTAATTCAGAGCCTTTCACTGCTTTCTATAGTAAAAAACTCTCTTTTACTTTTCAGCCTCAGGAATACCCACAATGTTATATCCACTATCTACATGGTGAACCTCACCTGTCACACCATTAGAGAGTTCACTGAGAAGATACAAAGCCGACCCGCCAATGTCCTCGATATCGGCATTTCGCTTAAGCGGGGCGTTTTCCTGGCTCCAACGATAGATATGACGTGCGCCTGAGATGGCGCTGCCCGCTAACGTGCGCACAGGGCCGGCTGATATGGCATTCACGCGAATACCCTGATCACCCAGATCGGACGCCAGATACCGCACGCTGGCCTCAAGTGCGGCTTTTGCCACACCCATAACATTATAATTGGGAACCACCCGTTGCGATCCGGCAAATGTGAGGGTCAGCATACTGCCACCATCCGCCATCATCCCGGCTGCTACGCGGGCCGTAGAAGTAAACGAGAAACAGGAGACATCCAAGGTACGCTTGAAATTATCCCGGCTGGTTTCCACATAGCGCCCGTTCAGCTCATCCTTGTCGGAATAGGCAATGGCGTGGACCACAAAATCAATGGAGTCCCATTTTTTACCAATCGTTTCGAAAGCGTTTTCAATAGAGCTGTCATCTTCCACATCGCAAGATACCAGCAAGTCAGAACCAACAGATTCCACCAAAGGGCGGACCCTTTTTTCAAGGGCGCCGCCCTGGAACGTGAAAGCCAGCTCTGCCCCCTGGGCTGCAAGGGCGCTGGCAATGCCCCAGGCAATAGAATGGTCATTGGCAACGCCCATAATGACGCCGCGCTTGCCTTTCATTAAATCGTTCATGGTCAATTACCCTTCATACCGGGTAAAGGCCAACGATGCGTTGGTACCCCCAAAGCCGAAGCTGTTGGACATCACGCAATTGACGTCCGCATTATCTTTACGCTCTCGTAACAAAGGCATATCCCCCACATCCGGATCAACATCTTCCACATTGGCAGAGGCGCACAGGAATTTTTCCTGCATCATGATCAGACTGTAAATCGCTTCCTGTACACCGGTAGCACCCAATGAGTGCCCGGTCAGGGATTTGGTAGAGCTAAAGTGTGGAACATAGCCCTGATCAGAAAAGACCTCACGAATGGCCTGCAATTCTTTGGTATCACCCACGGGCGTTGAGGTGCCATGGGTATTGATGTAATCAACTTTTTGGTCCAGCGTGCTCATGGCAATTTGCATGCAGCGCACGGCCCCCTCGCCGGAAGGCTGCACCATGTCAAAGCCATCAGAGGTCGCACCGTATCCGGCGACTTCGCCGTAAATCTTTGCACCACGGGCCAATGCGTGTTCCAGCTCTTCAATCACCAGCAAACCACCGCCACCAGCAATAATAAACCCATCGCGGTTGGCATCATAAGCGCGAGAGGCCCGCTCTGGCGTATCATTAAAGCCGCCACTCATGGCTGGCATGGCATCAAACAGCATGGACAGGGACCAATCCAGTTCCTCGCCACCGCCAGCAAACACGATATCCTGCTTGCCCAGCTGAATTTGTTCCAGCGCATTGCCGATGCAGTGTGCACTTGTGGAGCACGCCGAAGTAATGGAGTAACTCGGCCCCTTGATCTTAAACGCCGTAGCAAGAGTAGCAGAACAGGTTGAGGACATGGTGCGCGGAACCATGAACGGGCCGATCTTCTTGACGCCTTTTTCACGCGCCGTATCGATTGCCAACGTCTGGTTGCGCGTAGACGGGCCACCGGAGCCAACAATAAGTCCCGTGCGCACGTTGGAAACCTGATCTTCTTCAAGACCAGCGTCCGCAATGGCCTGTTCCATGGCGAGGTAGTTATAACCCGCACCGTCGCCCATAAAGCGTCGCAAACGGCGATTAATCAACGCGTCCAGGTCAACATCCGGCTTGCCCCAGACTTGCGAACGAAAGCCACGGTCACAGTAGTCCTGGGAAAACGTAATGCCTGACTTGCCCTCTCGCAGAGAGTCCGTGACTTCGGCTATATCATTACCAATACAGGAGATGATCCCCATTCCGGTTACAACGGCACGTTTCATGACGATTTTATCCTTCTTCCGTAGCGCTTGCGAGGGTGACTTTAAGGCCCTTGGCAACATACGCCACCTCTCCATCTACAAGCATTGTACCGTCAGCAATACCCAAAGTAATGCCGCGGCTCATAATGCGTTTAATATCAATCTTGTAGGTTACCAATTTGCTGGTGGGACGAACCTGGTTGGTGAATTTAACCTCACCCACACCCAAGGCATAACCTTGACCCAGTGCACCCGTCCAACCGAGATAAAACCCGGTTAATTGCCATAAGGCATCCAGTCCCAGACAGCCCGGCATGACAGGATTGCCAGGGAAATGACACTCAAAAAACCACAAATCCGGATTAATATCATACTCTGCTTCAAGGTAACCCTTGTCGTATTCACCGCCATCTGTGGTAACGGTGGTAATGCGATCAAACATCAGCATAGGCGGCACAGGAAGCTGCGCATTGCCGGGACCAAACAATTCACCCCGCCCGCACGTTAGAAGTTCTTCATATGAATACTGATTCTTTTGAGTTACCAAGATTACACTCCCAGAAATATGCCGTTCACGGATTGTTACAGATTATTACAACTTATCACAAAACCCTTTATACAGCGAGTTTTCGATAAGAGCCATACGAAAGGGGCTTTAAGAAGCAAAAATTGGAAGATAGGGAGTTCGTCAGAATAAGTAGTGAGCGGCCTGTTTTATTCAAAAATACGGCGAAGAATCATCGAATTCGGGTGCGCCCCATTGAGAAATCAAATTCCGTTGCGAAGCCTTTTTCATAGACCCGTACGACCTTGGCCGGGAATTTTGACTGATTGCTCATATTCAAAATCAACGGCTGGCCAACCTCCAGGGAATTATCCGTCACCCCAACATCATGTGGGTATTCTACAGCGGCTCCTCCGGCAGAAATATCCACGAGCACACCACCCTGACAGGGTGTACCATCATTCACTTCAATTTTGACTGTTGGCTGGTCTCGGCGGAATTGACGTTTATTTTTTACCATTTTAGCGCTCTTGATTTTCAAACTTACTCAATACTGTATATGTCAGATATATTAACAAATATACAGCAACAAATTCACGTGGCTTTAATTATATCTATATTAGAATTATATTAGTTTGCATTAAAAATTTTCAAGTAAAGATTCGTGAAAAATAGCCACCTTAATCGGTGGGAAATTTTAAACAATTCACCTGATATGGAGGCAAAACATGAATTTATCTGCATACCATCCAACCAGACGAGCTATGATTCAGAACGTCTTGGTGGCTTCAGGGTTTGCTCCTGCATTGTTGATGGCGTTAGGCCGGGCCAGCGGGAATTCCGAGCTCCCTATATTGCCCGGCATTCAGGAAATGTCCGGTGCGGTTTTTATCAATGCCCAGCCTGCCATCATCGGTCAGGAAGTGCATTCCGGAGATATTGTTACAACGGGGCCAGATGGCGACTGTGTGATTATTATTGGAGAGCACGTCTACTTAATTCATGAGGATTCAGAAGTTGAGTTCTATCCCGAGTATATAGAAGAGGCCCTGAACGCTTCACCCTCAGGGCTTATCACCATCACCGCCGGGGCCATGCTATCAGTGTTTGGCAAAACCAATACGACAATCACCACGCCCGTGGCGACAATCGGAATTCGCGGCACGGCATGCTATGTTGATACATCGGCGGAGAAAACTTACGTTTGTGTTTGTTATGGCACCGGAGACCTTGGCGGCAAGCAGGACGGCCTGCATCTGGAAACCGTGAAAACAAAACACCACGATAGCCCGCGTTATATTTATCCTGCCGGACATGCCAAACGCATCGAAACAGCCCCGGTAATTGATCACACCGATAAGGAGCTACGCATGCTGGAAGCCCTGGTGAACAGACGCCCGCCCTTTTACAAGAAGAAAAAGATAAGTAAAAACGATTACTGAGACAACCTTTAGCGAAAATCAGTTTGATCAGAGCCGCATCCCGTATTCTGGGACACATAAAGTTTACTCAAAAACATCAAGAATTTTCTCAAACTCGCTCCAGTATCTTTCCTCTCTGCCAACCGGAACCAGATAGGAAAGGGCGTCCTTGAATTCGTCTGTATCTCTGTAGGTTTTTAAAACCTGATTAATCGCAGAGATGACTTTTTCCCCCTCCGGGGTGTCAGAGCAGGCATAAGTAATCCAGTTCATTTTGTTTTTGACTTCTGAAACCGGGATGCTGACCAGATCGTCTGAAAAACCTATTTTATCCTGTTGGTAGCGAACCATAAATTCATATTCCAGAACATAATCCACCTTTTGTTGAAGCAACATCTTCATCAGACCGCCAATCATATCCGGCCCTATTCTGGCAAAAACATTTTTGGCGCTTTTAAGGTATTTATGGCGATCCGTTGTACTGATTGCATCAAATTCTACGCCGGGGGCAATACCCAAATGATCAGATAATATCCGGTTGAAGGTAATGCCATAGGGCCTGTTATAACCAAAGGTCAGTTTCTGATTCGCCAACAATTCTCTGAAAGATACCTCTTCGCCAAAGAGATGCCGATTGTCTTTATGGACCACAACATCATGCAAAAAGAAAACTCCGTTCGGGGCCGAGATACGATAAGCCCCTTTAATGGGCGCTCGCTCGCCCGGCGGGCGATACCACAAAATTGACGTACACACGAGTGGGCCTTGTTTTATTGTCCGCAAGAACCTTTCCCAGCTGGGGAATTCGACAATTTTATGACCGTACTGTGTCAGCTTCTCGATCATAAAGCTGTCCAGTTTATCGGCGTACCCCTGTCCCTTTTGCGGGCCCTCAGTAATATACCCCGGAGGAAAAGACGTCTTCCCCCAGACCAGCGTTTCCGCAGAAACAGCCGAGTCCGTCATAAGAACTGCCACAAACGCAAGCAAGAATGATAGTCTCAAACGCCTATTCCAGTTCAAATATTTATGTCTTCCCCAAAACAAATCCAATCCCCCTTAGCAATACCATGGTATTAATATTACAGAGGAAATATAGGAGGATCAAGAAAGCTCGGAAAAGCCATAAAAAAAGCCCGACTGAATAAACAGCCGAGCTTTGATTTTTGTCTCAAAAGAAACAAAAAACGGGTGAAGGCTCAGCCTTCTAGTCCGCTTTCTTTTCTTCTTTTGGAATTTCGAGGCCGGTTTCCTGGTCTACGACTTTCATGGACAATTTAACTTTACCACGATCGTCGATGCCGATCAGCTTGACCTTGATTTCGTCACCAACGTTGACAACATCGGTCACTTTTTCAACGCGCTGGTTTTTCATTTCTGAAATGTGTACCAGCCCGTCTTTGCTGCCCATGAAGTTTACAAAGGCACCGAAGTCAACGGTTTTGACCACTTTACCAGTGTAGATTACGCCGACTTCCGGTTCCTGTGTGATGGAGTTGATCCAGTCAACAGCAGCCTGGGCTGCGGCTTCGTCAACGGCGGCAACCTTAACGGTACCATCGTCATCGATGTCGATCTTGGCACCTGTGGTTTCACAGATTTCGCGGATCATT
>JABJOR010000410.1 GCA_018664265.1 Rhodospirillales bacterium | reverse complement strand
TATTGCGATCATCCTGCATGGTTGAAAATTCCAGGCCATAATTTGAAACCGCATCCCTGATCGTTCCAAGAGAATCACCCAAATGCCCCGTGCCAGACGTTTTCTGAATTGCGTCAAGTGAGGTTAAAACCTGATCAACAGCACGGCGGTGAATTTGTAATGCTGCCGAGTCCTCACCCTCGCGGACATGACGATCTTGAAGGCGAACTTCGCCAATAGCGCGGCTAAGATCAGATATGGACATGGATATTTTTTGAGAATTCTTCAAAGAAGACATGGCAAGTGTCAGGCGTTGGTCAACATGGAAGTACATTGCAACGATTGCACCCAAGGCGAACAAGCCAATAAAGAAGAACAGCGTGCTACGTGCCGACAGGCTCAATCCACCCAAAAATGATGTATCTGTAGATTGTGAGGCACGTAAATCCAGATACTGCCCTTCATTTTGTAAATCGCGACTCATGAGCGGCTTATTCCATTTGTTATTCTGATCGTGTTATTTTGGGTTATCCCCTTGCTTCAAACGTATTATGTCTTTTCCGGACAAGCAATCAACCTGTGATCCAAATCAATGCAATTTCAAATTTTAGAGCGTATATATATTCCGGTATTTTCAAATATAAAATTTTAGGTTATCATAGTATTCTGGGTTATGAGAAATCTAATAATTTTAAGCTGATTACAGGTGGTAGTTGATACCGCCAAGAGGTAGACATGGCAGATATATCCAGCACTCCCGGTGCGATAGAATCAAACAACCTCGCTGTGCGGCAAGCCGTCAATCAAGAACGTGACGTCGCCGCTATTGCGCAAAAAGAGGAGGAAAAAGAACCCGACTTTGAAGGGACCGGACCAAAAGACCCACACCGTGGCAATATAGTCGACATCGAAGCCTGAAACTAAAAAATCAGGCTAAAGCTTCTAATAAAACATAGTAATTTCAAATGGTTAATTATATTTACGTTTCATTAACCATTAATCCGTAATATCAAAATCATGAGCACAATAACCCCCATCGTGCCCCGTACGGGCAATATTCCTGCAACACCTTCTTCAAATCGGGCTACAGGATATCAAGGCACCCACGAGGTGCGCGTACGCGCCAATGTTATGGCCGGAAATGAAACCCCGGCTCAGCAAAACGCCATCAATCGCCTGAATGAAACATTAAAGGCAGATGAAGCCCCGCGCGACGATGTGCCACGGGGTTATTACCTGGATATTCTAGTCTAAAATCAAAAAGAAGAATTTGGCTGGCTGAGGAATTCCCCTTCCTCAGAAGTGTTTTCTCGTCCAAGGACTTCATTGCGATGGGGGAAACGCCCAAAACGCTCCACAATATCGTAATGGCGCTGCGCATAGAGCAATAAATCTTCCGATCCCAGCGCTTCAAATAATTTCATGGATAATTTCTGATCTTCCAGAATTTCGCTGTGCTCGAACGGCAGATATATAAACGTCCGCATAACAGGTAAAACCACCTGATCCAGCCCGGCTGAGACCAACTGATGGGCTATCTCTCTGGCTTTTGCATCGCTGGCAAAAGACAAAGACGAATTCCTGAAAATATTTCGTGGAGCCTGATCAAGCACAATGCACAAGGCCAAGCCACTCCATGCATTGTCTACCCAATGATTCAATTCACCCTTTACAGCTTTATCGTGAAGGGGAAGCAGTATGGTGCGGACCTGATCATCAAAACTATCGTCCTTTTTAAACCACTCCATACGGGTGTTACCGTATTCTTCTGAATCAGGCGCACCGAACCAGAAATCAAGAACGGCGCTTACAGCTTTTTGATCATCATCTGTCATCATAATAATTTGGGTGCTCCGTTTATAACATTCAAGCCCCCATCTTCAGGCCGAGATTGGTCGTTCCGGCATTTTGAACGGCTTAACATTCTCAAAGGCTGCCGCTGCACGTAACACCAGTGCGTCTTCATGCATGGGGCCAACGATGTGCAGCCCTATGGGTAATCCATCATCATTAAATCCACATGGTACAGAACAAGCCGGTTGCTGAGTCAAATTAAATGGTATGCTGAACGGGGTCCATTCCATCCAGCGCGTCTGATCGCTGCCATCTGGTACTTCTTTGCCAGCTTCAAACGCTGTAATAGAAAGCGATGGTGTGATCAGCAAATCCCACTCTTCATGGAACAGCTTCATATGCTGCCCCAGCGCACCACGACTGTTCACTGCAGCCATATATTCAAGCAAGCTGTAAGCCTCACCCTGCTCGGCTATGGCAGCAAGACCAGGGTCAATCATGGCTCGTTTTTCAGGTGAGAAATCCCGTAACAGATTTGCCGCACCTGCATACCAGTGGGCCTCAAAAATTTCATAGGGATTGGCAAAACCCGGATCAACTTCTTCCACACTGGCACCCATATCACGGAACACCTGCACGGCTTGATCCACACATTGTGCCACATCTTCATCAACATCGGCGTATCCCAGATCAGCACTGTAGGCGATACGCAATCCTTCTACGCCCCAATCAAGGCTTGTGGTAAAGTCATGCCCTTCATACGGAAGCGAAAACCAGTCACGAGCATCAAAGCCGGACAAGACATTGAGCATCAAGGCGCTATCGGCCACGGTACGGCTCATGGGACCTGCATGAGAAACCGTTCCAAACGGACTTAAGGGATAGGCAGGCACACGACCAAAACTCGGTTTATGGCCAAAGATACCTGTAAAGGCTGCGGGAATACGGATAGAACCACCACCATCAGTACCAATATGCAAGGCGCCCATGCCAAGAGCTGCCGCCACCGCTGCCCCACCGGATGAGCCCCCCGATGTCAGGTTTGTATTCCACGGGTTTCGCGTGATACCAGTCAGGGGATTATCCGTAACACCTTTCCAGCCAAATTCCGGCGTAGTGGTCTTTCCCAACAAGACAGCCCCATGTTCTTTCAGCCGTTCAACAGCTGGGGCATCCTCATCACAAGCCATATTCGGGTCCGTGGTTTTGGAGCCACGCATGGTGGGCCAGCCTTTGGTAATCAGCAAATCCTTGATGGTTGTTGGAACACCATCAAGCATTCCGCATGGCTCGCCACACTGCCATCGTTCTTCAGAACGTACAGCCGAAGCAAGCGCACCCTCTTCATCAACCAAGGAGAACGCATTGACCTCACTATCAAACTTGCTGATTTGATCAAGACATGCACGCGTCACCTCCACTGGAGATAATTCTTTCGTCGCAAACAGGGTCAACATTTGCGTGGCAGATAGCATTGCCAGATTATTTGTAGAAGTCATGCTGATTCTCCCCATATTGATTTTCTAAAATATTATCCTGATAGATGCATGGACGCTACCCCGCAAACAATGGCGATAGCAGCAACCCAGCGAATAGGTCCAAACTTTTCATGCAAGGTAAAGCAGCCTAGTATTACGGCGATTAACACTGATGTTTCACGTAAGGCACTGACATGGGCCATGTGCCCGAAGCTGAGGGCATAGAGCACAAAGAAATATCCGATCATGGCAAGCACGCCACCAAGGACGGCTTTCTTGCCATCGATGCGCAGAAATTCAATATACAATTGCCGTCGTGTCAACAACACATAAAGCAACAGGGGCGCACCATCCAAGATGTTCAGCCAGACAATATAGCCCCATGGTTCAGACGCTATTGTCAGGCCAAGACCATCAACCACTGTATAGGACGCAATGAATAATCCGGTAATAAAGGCCAACACAAATGGTTTACGGTGACCTTGTTTGGGCAGGCCTTTTTCAAGAGCCAACATGCAAATTCCGGAACTGGCGACAGCAAGGCCGATTGTAGATTGTGTGCTCAGCACTTCCCCGGCCAAAACAGTCGCACCAACACCAACAATTATCGGGGCCGAGCCACGGGCAACAGGATAAGCCGTGCTTAAATCTCCATGGCGCAGGGCATACCACAAAAAAATGAAATAGCCATAGTGCAGCAGCGTCGAGACCGCGAGATATCCCCAAACTTCACGCTCGGGAAGGGTCACGAACGGGGCAACAAACATATAGATTACCGCGCCTGTTCCCATGACAGTGGCAAAGGTGCACAGCCCGTCACCCGTTGTTTTGACCAATGCATTCCACGATGCATGGGTAAAGGCCGCTATCAGGACCAATCCTATCAGATGTGGCTCAATCGTGCTCAATCTGTTGGTCGGGACTCTAGTCCCATCAGGTTGTTGGCAAAGACCTTGGCATCAAAGGCATGCAAGTCTTCGACCGCCTCACCCACACCAACGGCGTAGACGGGCAACTCGAACTTTTCAGCCAACCCAACGACAACACCGCCCTTGGCTGTGCCATCCAGCTTGGTCATGACAAGGCCCGTGACATTAACCATTTCCTTAAAGACCTCGACCTGATTATGGGCGTTCTGACCCACGGTTGAATCAATAACCAACATCACCGCATGGGGTGCTGTGTCGTCTTGTTTGGTGATGACCCGAACAACTTTTTTCAACTCTTCCATAAGGTTCGATTTGTTTTGCAAACGCCCGGCGGTATCAATCATCAGCACATCGGCAGCTTCAGCTTTAGCCCGCTCAACAGCGCCATAGACTAGAGACGCCGCATCGGAGCCTTGCTCGCTGGCAATCACCGGACATCCTGTACGCTCACCCCAAACCTGAAGCTGCTCAATGGCGGCGGCGCGGAACGTATCACCAGCGGCCAACATCACGGACTTACCCTCGTCCTTGAACTGCTTTGCCATCTTGCCAATTGTCGTGGTCTTGCCGGAACCATTTACTCCACACACCAAAACGATATAGGGCTTGTGGGATGTATCAATTTCCAGAGGCTTTGCCGCAGGCTCCAGAATTGTTGCGATCTCACCAGCCAGTGCTTCGCGAACTTCTTGGGACGTCACTTCCTTATCAAATTTGTTTTTTGCCAGAGCGCCGCTCAATCGAGTTGCCGTGGTGACCCCCATGTCAGCCATAATCAGCAGCTCTTCCAATTCCTCAAGGGCCTCCCGGTCCAGTTTGCGAGACCGGAACAGATCGGATATTCCACTGCTAAGTTTCTCAGTCGTGCGTCCCAGCCCTGACTTCAGGCGATCAAACCAACTCATAAATTCTTATCCCCTTAAGCGGCGGGTGAGGCAAAGAGCTTCTCACCATCCGTTTTATTAATCTTCACGTTTACAATCGTTCCCGGCTCCACGTCAGTATCAATATGGACCGAGGCATAATGCTCACTAAACCCTGTACCATTTCGCTCGACAAGAACCAATGCAGATTTTCCGATGCAACTTTCTAAAAATTCTTTCAGAGCCTGAGCCCCGAGTGTGCGAAGGGCTTCGGCGCGATTTTTACGCACAGCTTTTTCTACGACAGGCATACTGGCGGCTGGTGTGCCGGGACGCTCGGAATAAGGAAAGACATGATAGTGGGTTACGCCCAAATCTTCGACAGCGTTCAAAGTAGCCGTAAACATCTCATCAGACTCCGTCGGGAACCCAGCAATCAGATCAGCCCCGAATACAACGTCGGGGCGGGCTTGTCGCGCACGCTCGGCAAAGGCAATGGCATCTTTAACCGAATGACGACGCTTCATGCGCTTGAGGACCATATCATCCATGGCTTGAAGGCTGAGATGAATATGCGGCATCAAGCGGTCTTCCTCAGCCAGCACGGCAAATAACGCCTCATCCATAACTGCAGGGTCGATGGAGCTTAATCGCAAACGCTTTAATTCCGGGACAGCCGCAAGCAACCTGCGGACCAGATCACCCAAAGACGGATTGCCCGGCAGGTCAGCGCCATAGGATGCTATATCCACCCCGGTCAAAACAACTTCACAAAATCCTGTCTCAACAAGTTTGCGGATTTGATCGGCAATGGCGCCCATTGGTACACTGCGATTAGGACCTCGAGCGAACGGGATAATGCAAAAAGTACAACGATGATCACAGCCTTGCTGGATTTGGATAAAAACACGGGCGCGTCCATCAAATCCGTCAATAAGGTGCGGTGCAGTTTCACGCACGGTCATAATATCGGCGACATCTATTTCAGGATGATCCCCGATTTTAAAAGTCTCTGGCTCCAACTTTTCTGCATTTCCAACCACACGGGCAACGCCCGAAATTGCCGCAAAGCCTTGCGGATCTAATTGAGCAGCACACCCCGTTACAACAATTTCGGCATCCGCATTATCGCGGCAAGCCTTGCGTACGGTTTGTCTCGAACGGCGCTCGGCCTCAGCCGTCACTGTACAGGTGTTGATAATCACAACATCCTGAGTGCCGCTTTGTACACTGTGCTCTCGCATGAGTTCTGATTCGAACGCATTCAAACGACAGCCCAGAGATATAACGCGAGGCGCGCTCATGGGTTTCTCCTGTTAGAGAAGGGACGGGTCAATAACGCCCGTAAAGCTGGTCGAAACCGGCCCGGTCTGTACTATATGATTGTCATCCCGCCAGCTGATTTCAAGGATACCGCCATCCATTTCAATTTTTACCGAACGTCCGACAAGCCCACGCAAGTGGGCCGCCGCCAGGGTTGCACAGGCACTGCTGCCCGAAGCACTTGTTCGCCCGACACCGCGTTCCCAGGTTTTTAAACGTATGCGGTCAAAGCTTAGAACTTCCGCCATCTGAACATTGGTTCGTTCTGGAAACAATGGATGGCATTCAAGCTGGAAGCCCAATTCATCAATCGGGGCAACAGTGG
>JABJOR010000409.1 GCA_018664265.1 Rhodospirillales bacterium | reverse complement strand
CACGGATTGCGGGTGATGCCCCAAAGAGGAGTGTCCGTGAACCCGGATGTGGCAAATTCCGGTGTGGTTGTTTTACCGACCAGGATAGCCCCGGCGCCCTGCAAGCGCTCGACAATAACGGCGTCTTTTTCAGGCACCCAGTCCTTGAGCAAGTTCGATCCACGGGTCGTTCTCTTGCCCTTGGTCGGGGTGAAATCCTTGATAGCAATGGGGATGCCCATCAATGGGCCGATATCTTTGCCTGCCATAACGGCCTGTTCAGCCTCAGCAGCTTTTTGCAGGGCTTCTTCCGGGTAGGTGAAGCAAAAACAGTTCAGCTCAGGATTGACCTGTTCAATGCGATTAAGAGAATTCTGTACGATCTCGACGGGGGAAATTTTCTTGCCCCGGATCATGCGTGCAAGCACTGTTGCAGGCGTATAAGAAAGATCTAGATCAGGCATTTGTTTGTACCCCTATCAATTAGCCTCTAGCATTCAACAACGTTAACAGCCAAGCCCCCTTGTGAGGTTTCCTTGTACTTGGATTGCATATCTTCCCCTGTTTGGCGCATGGTTTCAATAACCGCGTCAAGAGAAACAAAGTGCTTTCCATCACCTAGCAGGGCTAGCGATGCAGCATTAATCGCTTTAACGGCCCCCATGGCATTGCGTTCAATACAGGGAATTTGAACCAACCCGCCAATGGGATCACAGGTCATGCCTAGATGATGTTCCAGTCCGATTTCGGCAGCGTTTTCAATCTGCTCGTTGGTTCCACCGAGAGCTGCGGCAAGGCCACCCGCTGCCATGGCACAGGCAGAGCCCACTTCGCCCTGGCATCCGGCCTCGGCACCTGAGATCGATGCGTTAAGCTTGATCAGTGCGCCAATGGCTGTTGCCGCCAGCAAGAAATCATAAATGCCACGGCGATCGGCACCCGGGCACATTTCCTCATAGTATTTTATAACCGAAGGAATAACGCCCGCGGCACCATTGGTTGGGGCTGTTACAATGCGTCCGCCGGATGCATTTTCTTCATTAACGGAAATAGCCCAAAGGCTGATCCAGTCCATGCACCCATGGGGCAGAGCCATGTTTTTGGTGGCGTCGTGATCCAGTTGAGTGTGCAAGGATTTTGCCCTGCGGCGGACATCAAGACCTCCCGGCAGAAGCCCTTCAGCTTTCATGCCGCGATCTATGCAACTGCTCATAGTTTTCCAAATCAGGTCCAGACGGTCATAAACTTCCTGTGGAGCGTGCCAGGCACATTCGTTGGAGAACACCATTTCTGCGAGGGATTTGTTTGTGAGCTTCCCCAGACGCAAAAGCTCTGTCGCCGTTGTGTAATCATAGGGCATGGCTATGTCAGGTGCGGCTTCAAATCTGCCACCGGAAATCTCGTGTTCATCAACAACAAACCCGCCGCCAATGGAATAGTATGTGCTTTTGCGGAACTCGCTTCCATCTTTGGTGAAGGCTGTGATGCTCATACCGTTGGAATGAGCAGGCAGAAATTCTTCATAGTCAAAGATCAAATCGTCTTTTTCTGTGAATTTTATATTGCGCTCACCACCAAGATTAAGCTGCCCGTTAGATCGTATTGCCGCTACCATATCGGGGACGGTATCGGTGTCGATTGTGTCAGGCTTGGCACCGTTCAGACCAACCATAATGGCGATGTCAGTCTCGTGTCCTTTTCCAGTAAAGGCCAGTGATCCATGCAGGCGAACGCAGACCCTGTGTGTACTTTCCAGCTGGTCATTCTGTTTCAATTCGCCGATAAACCGCGCAGCAGCCACCATTGGTCCCACAGTGTGGGAGCTGGATGGCCCAATTCCGATTTTAAAAAGATCAAATACGCTGTAAGGCACTCGTGAATTCTCCAGATTAGAAACTGATTGCAAACTAGGCCATATCAGAGCCTATCCATCAATAGTTAATTGGCTATTCTTACTACGGCATATGTTGTTATGCGCACGTCTTAAATCCAGCTAAGTTTTAACGGGCATTGAAAATCGCTGTTTTTCGACTTTGAAAAAGCTTCGCATGCATTCCAGGTAGGCTTGTGCTGTCTGGCCCAGTGGGTGGTCGCCAGACCACGCGGCTACGAGACGTTGCCCTGTAACGCTTTCTCGTAAAGGCAAGCTGATCAACGCCCGACCATCGTGAGAGCGTTCCAGTGTTGGTCGAGTGATCAATAATGAAACACCGTGTCCATTTGCGACCATACCACGCACCATGTCTACGGAACTGACCATATGGCAAATATTAGGCTCCAGACCATGTTGCCAGAACGGGAAAAGTAAAAATTCTCGGCTCATGGGCGAATCAATTAAAATAAAGGGCTCTTTCGACAAATCATGTAGCGAGACAGATTTTTGTTTTGCCAGCGGATGATTTTCCGGCAACACAGCATAAGGAACAAATTCAGCCAGAACTTCGCGGGTGATTTGTTCTGTCATGCCGACATCATAGGTCAGGGCGATTTCCATTCGCCCATCACGCAGACGTTGTTGAATATCTTCCATGTCACACTCGGCCATATTGATATTCAAAAATGGAAGTTGATTTTCTGCGTGGCGTAACAAAGCTGGAATATGGGAGGGGCCAAGGGTTGTGAAATAACCAAAGGCGACAGTGCCGGATAAGGTGGTCTCGCCTTCTGTGGTGGTTTCAAACACACTGGCATCTGAAACAATGCGCCGTGCTTCAACCAGTTTGCGTCGCCCGAAGGGCGTCATGCTAAGGCCCTTGGCATAACGCCGATGGAACAAAGGCTGATCAAGAATGATCTCCAAATCACGAATAGCTGTGGAAATAGACGGTTGGGAAATGTTGATGGCTTCGGCAGCACGAATAGCGCTGCCATGTTCGGCAACGGCAATGAAGTAACGAAGCTGGCGAAGGCTTATTTCCATGATTTAACTATATAGGAAAATCCAATAATAAAAATCAATAATTAGTATTTTATTTGATAGTAAGTCAGGCGCACAATGAGTTTGGAAGCTATTACAATATTAAATCAAATGGACAGGGATGGTGTCTCTTGGTATCAAATTCTGAAAGTAATGAACGAACCTCCTGCCCGCTGGATGGTGTGCGAGTGCTGGATTTCACACAAATCCTGGCCGGGCCGTTCTGTACGTCATTGTTGGCAGACCTTGGTGCTGAAGTTATCAAGGTTGAACCGTTACGTGGAGACGAATACCGCCGGGTCGGCCCTTTTAAGATGGGCGAGAGCGCACTGTTTCAACTGGTCAACCGGGGCAAACAAAGTGTTGTTCTCGATCTTAAAAACAAAGATGGGTTGGCAGCAGTTCACAGCCTTTCTGCGAGCGTAGATGTGGTCGTTGAAAACTTTCGCCCTGGTGTGGCTGAGCGACTTGGTATTGATTATAAATCTCTCTCTGCCATCAACCTAAAATTGGTTTATGCCAGTATCTCAGGGTTTGGCCAACATGGCCCGCTGTCAAAACGCCCCGCATACGATCTGGTGGTTCAGGCCATGTCAGGGTTGATGTATATGACAGGTGAGCCAGATGGCCCACCGACCCGGGTTGGAGAGTCTTTTGGGGATTTATTTGCCGGGCTTTATGCATCGTGGGCAATCCTCGCCAAACTTTATGAACGTGAACGCACAGGGTGTGGTGGCTACGTCGATATTGCCATGTTTGATACTCTGTTTTCCATGATGCCAACGGCAATTGCCCAGTGGATGTTTGGCACAACTTCTCCAACGCGGGTCGGAAACCGTCATCCACTTTCTACACCGTTTGGGGAGTTTAAGACCTGTGATGGTTATCTGATTATTGCCGTCCTGAACAATATACAGTTCAGTGCTTTGTGTGATGTCATGGGGATGCCGGAACTGACCAGTGAAAAGCGATTTTCAAATGATGAACTTAGAACAGAAAACGAACCGGATCTGAAAAAATTGATTGAAGGCTGGAGCACACGACATGATACCCGGACATGTGTTGAGAGCTTGAGTGATGCCGGTGTTCCGGCTTCACCGATCTGGTCTATGGAAGAGGCTATCGAAAGTGTTCAGGTTTCAGCTCGTTCTCTGTTGAGGACAGCCGAGCATTCGAAAATTGGCTCTATTCCCATGATGGAACAACCTGTCCAGTTTGAAGGCGCACCTCGGGGTATTACTGCCCCCGCTCCAGATTTGGGTGAACATACATCCGCTGTTTTGAGTAATCTTGAAGGTTTAAGTTCAGATATTTTGTCGCGTCTGTGTGATGAGAAGGGTAGTGCATAATGGATGCTGATATGAATGCAGAGGAACAGAGCGTCATTGATATGATCCAGCGTTTTGCTGTTGATGTGCTTGCTCCTGTTGCTCACGAAATTGATGAGACAGGCGAATTCGTTTCTCGTCATTTGAAGGGAATGGCTGAACTTGGGCTGATGGGCATGAACCTCCCCGAGGTTTATGGAGGGGCAGGCCTGCGCCCAGAGATTATGTTTGAAGGCATTGCTGCAATCGCCGGAGCCTGCGGGTCAACAGCCTCTATGCTGACGGCACATTACCTGGCGACGGACAGCATTATGATTGGCGGCGATGACGACCTTCGTCAGCGTTATTTGCCTGGAGCAGCCTCCGGCGAGTTACTCGGTGCTTTCGCGTTGACCGAGCCACGTGCAGGTTCAAATCCGACCGATATGATGACGCATGCTGAACGTGAAAATGGCAGTTATAAGCTTAACGGAGTGAAGCATTTTATCTCCAATGGTGGGGTAGCAGATTTTATTGTGGTCTATGCCAAGACGGATATGGACGCCGGACACAATGGAATCAGTGCCTTTGTTGTGGATAAAGCAACGCCGGGATTTTCAGCAGGACCTGCTGAAAAGACCATGGGACTCAAGGGCGGGCATATTTATGAATTG
>JABJOR010000408.1 GCA_018664265.1 Rhodospirillales bacterium | reverse complement strand
TATCATGTGATCGTTCTTCCGGCATTTCATATAATAAGGTATCGGGATAAAAGACATCCGGGTTGTTAAAAAAAGCCTCGCGCTGCCAAACGTAAACGGCGGCATTCATTTCAAACACAGGCGGACAATCTTGCCGTCGGATTAATCGACCGTCTGTTGAGGGGATGCATAGATCAACATGCCCGTCTAATGAACGTTGGACCATATTGAAATATGGATTCTTGCGCGCAGGGGTGCCTGTTATGACATTGGTCACTCGACTTTCTTCCATAAAAGTAACCGCGCCTACAATATCGCTTTTATTACGCAAAGGTGACGTAACGTCTATATCGGTGATGGTATCGAACATTGCACCCATCTCCTCCTCCACTTGCATCACACAGTGCTTGATTGCCGGAAGTTTAGATGCGGCGTCGTCAGCCATCTCCTTCGGGCGCTTAATGAACTTGTCCGCACCCCATCTCTTCCCTTCATCAAGAATTGTATCAGAGTCACTACTAATAGCAATCGCATCAAAAAGCTCTGCTTCCTTGGCCTGAATAATGGAATGAGCAATCAACGGCTTACCCGCCAGTTCGCGCAGGTTTTTGCCGGGCAAACCCTTGCTGCCACCGCGGGCACATATTGTACAAATTCGCCTCATCGAGCCACCCATGCATGGCTGGCCGCTGCTTTTTCAATCGCATCGATTAACAGCTTTACATTGAGGGCGTCTCTTACAGAGCAAAGATTTGTTGTATTAGCCTGGAGAACTGCCTCGTGCATTTTTAGATAGGTATCATCCCTGTCTTGTTTATATTTTTTCAATTTGCCGTTGATACTAAGGATTCCTGTCAACAGGTTTGCCTCAATGGTTCCGCGTTCTGTAAATGCAGTGATTTCGCGCCTAGGAGGAGAGCTGAGGTAATTCATATGCACGTTCACGACCGGACATCCGGGAGTTTCCATGAGAACAGAAAAAATATCATCACTGTCTATTTCAAGATTGCTGTGTTTGCCACCTGCCGCCGTTACATGATTCCACCCTCCCAACATCCAGCAAAGGAAATCCAATTCATGACTAAGATCGTTCAGGACTCCTCCACCTTGTGCCCAGCTTGCTGAATAACTAGCCCGGTAATCCGATTGTGGTCGCCACCCTTCAAGATGCTGCCCAACAACCGAATTGATTGCGAACACTTCTCCTTTCCCGATTAGATCCTTAAAATCCCAAATAACCGGGTGAAAACGAAGATTGTACGCGACAAATATCTTATTGAATAAATTCTTAGGTATTTCTCGAACATCCTGAAATATTGGTTTTTCGATCAGGACTGTCCCGGTAAATCCTGCAGTGGCCAACATCTCAACATCTTCACGATGTTCAATTGTGCGGCTCGCTATAACAACATAATCGGGGGCCCATTTTTCGAGCGCTGCCCCAATGGATGTAAAGAGATTTTGGATTGGAACGGCCCGCCGGCTGACGACAGCAACCTGAAGCCCCAATTTTTCGAGTAAGCTTACATGACGAGCACCGATTGAGCCGTATCCAACAACGAGTGCCTTCATTCTTGAAAATTTTCTTCAAAATCGTTATTCGCCTGGACAAGGTTATCTATCTGCCCCACATCCAACCAATATTCACGAATAGGGAACACAGCTGTATCGCAATTCATTTCAATAACTTTTTCAAACAGCTCGGTCATATCGAAGTGTGCATTTTCTGGAATCAGGTCGAGCAGGTCTGGCTCAAGCACATAAATACCGGCATTGACAAAAAAGTTGTGTACCGGCTTTTCGTTAATCTCCTTTATGCGGTTGCCATCTAGCTCAACAACACCAAACGGGACCTGAAAATCGTATTGGCGTACGCCCATTGTAGCTTGCGAGTCGTGCTGTCTATGAAAATCAAGAAGATGGTGGAAATCAACCCGGGTTAGTAGATCGCCATTCATGATTATGACGGGGTAATCCGGTCGATCTTGAATAAGACGTAAAGCACCAGCTGTGCCCAATCTTGTTTTCTCTTCGATATATCGTATTTCGACATTCCAGCGACTGCCATCGCAAAAATGATCCCTTATCATTTCGGCTTTGTAATTGACCGACATATAAAATTTTCGAAAACCTTGACGGATAAAACTTTCTAGGATTGTCTCAAGCAGCGGTTTCTTGCCAACAGGAAGTAGGGGTTTTGGCGTGCTCTCAGTCAGCGGAAGAAGCCGTTCTCCCATACCACCGGCCATCAAAACAACCCAATTATCATGGGTGTTGCTCGAAGGTATTAGGGTGTTGATGTGAACTATATCAATGACACGCCGCTCTTCATCAATAATTGGGATTTGTCGAATTTGACGTTTTTCCATTAACTCAAG
>JABJOR010000407.1 GCA_018664265.1 Rhodospirillales bacterium | reverse complement strand
CGGCAGGTGGAGTGATACTGACAGCATCAGCAATACAACGGCGTCAGGAGATGTTCGCTCCTTAAGCGCTATGGTCAATGCACTCTATGACGTATCCACAGAAACAGCCTTAACCCCCTATTTTGGCGTTGGTTTAGGTGCTGCAAATGTAGAGACCAGTGGCCAGTCCCCTGTTGGATCTTCATCTATCAGTGACGATGATACTGCCCTCGCCTATCAAGGTATCGTCGGCGTTTCCTATCAAATTTCCGATAATGTAGCGCTTAAAGCTGATTACCGTTATTTCTCTACAGCCGATCTTGATTACACCACGGCAGACGGTACCACCGTCAGCTCAGAATACGATAACCACGCTGTTTTGTTCGGCATCAGCTTTGGATTTGGCAGCAGCAGTCCAGATACAATGCCAGAAGTTTCCGGCACTCTTCCTGCGTCAAACACAACAGCCGCAATGCCGCAACCAGAACCAGAAATCGTAACGGCGTCAGCAGATCAAACTCAAAATGCACTTGCTCCGGCAATTCCATCTTATCCTACGGCTTATCGTGTACTGTTCGATTGGAACAGCGCCGCGCTGAATGATAAGGCAAAAACAGTTATTCGCGTTGCTGCTGCAAACGCCATGGATGGCAAGGTGATCCAGATCAGGGCCAGCGGCCATGCAGATCGCTCAGGCACCGAGAAAAACAATCTCAAATTATCAAAGAAACGCGCCGAGAATGTCAGGGACGCCCTGATCGCAGAAGGCGTCACCAGTGATTACATTGCCATTGACTGGTTCGGCGAAGTTATGCCCGTGCTCATGACCCCCGATAATATGCGTGAGGTGCAAAACCGACGGGTAGAAATCATCTTCCCGCAATAGCTCCAATTGTTAAGGGACGCGCAAGGCTATGTTACTGCCGCTTTACGATGAGAACCCTAAATCCCGTATCCGGTATCAGTACGTTACCTTAATGCTCGTTATTGTGTGTGGGGCTGCTTTTTTGTGGCAACAATCCATGGGACAAGTCGCCGCACAAAAGCTGATCCTCGGCCTCGGCGCCATTCCAGCGGTGGTATTCGGGTATGCGGAACTTCCCCCGGAGCTATTTATTGTCCCTTCCGAAATCACCTTATTAAGCAGCATGTTTCTGCATGGTGGATGGATGCACTTGATCGGCAACATGCTTTTCCTGTGGGTGTTGGGTGACAATGTGGAAGACACCATGGGGCACAAACGCTTTGTTGCCTTCTATGTTTTATGTGGACTTGCCGCCGCATTGGCTCATGCAGCGCTCGATCCGCATTCCAAAATCCCCATGATCGGTGCATCGGGTGCAATTTCCGGCGTTATCGGAGCCTACCTGCTGCTGCACCCCAAAGCACCAATTCACACGCTGGTATTTTATTTCGTCATCGCTATCCCTGCCTGGATTGTCCTCGGCTTATGGATTGGCATTCAGCTCTTTAATATCTTGCAAGACGGTGGCGGCAATGTGGCTTGGTGGGCCCATATCGGTGGCCTGCTGGCTGGAATAATCCTCATTCCATTGTTCAAATATAAGGATGTTCCTCTGTTAAGTGGCGTAAAAGGCAATGCAACAAAACCAGCTAATCCGCCACCGCGTGGCATCCGTCTGATGCGCCGAGCCAAAAAACCAAATAAAACGCATAAATCCGGGGGACCTTGGGGCTAAAACGCGCAAATTTTATTGCTTCTCGTCGCTGATCTGCTATGTAGTCAGCATCATGGAAAATACAGCAAAAAACACCCCGAATATCATTGCCGAGCACGGTCTCAATGCTGAGGAATACGCGCTCATTCTCGAAATCATGGGACGCGAGCCCAACTACACTGAACTGGGTATTTTCTCAGTCATGTGGTCGGAGCATTGCTCGTACAAGTCATCCAAAAAATGGCTTAAAACCCTGCCGACAGAGGCCCCCTGGGTCATTTGTGGCCCCGGCGAAAATGCCGGCATCATCGACATTGGCGATGGTCAGGCCGCCGTGTTCAAAATGGAAAGCCATAATCACCCGAGCTATATCGAGCCCTATCAGGGTGCCGCAACCGGTGTTGGCGGTATCATGCGTGATGTGTTCACCATGGGCGCACGCCCGGTTGCTAACCTGAACGCCCTGCGATTTGGCAGCACGGACCATCCCAAGACCAAACATCTAGTCGCGGGCGTTGTGTCCGGTATCGGTGGTTACGGCAACTGCATGGGTGTTCCCACGGTTGGTGGCGAATGTGAATTTGATGATGCCTACAACGGCAATATTCTGGTTAATGCCATGACCGTTGGTCTGGCCGATACTGATAAAATTTTCTACTCGAAAGCTTCCGGTATTGGTAATCCGGTTGTCTATGTCGGGGCAAAAACTGGACGCGACGGTATTCACGGCGCGACGATGGCTTCGACCGAGTTTAACGCAGATAGTGAGGAAAAACGCCCAACGGTACAGGTTGGTGATCCGTTTACCGAAAAGCTGTTGCTGGAAGCCTGCATGGAATTGATGGCAACCGATGCCATTGTCGCCATTCAGGACATGGGGGCCGCTGGTCTGACATCTTCTTCTTTCGAAATGGCTTCCAAAGGTGGCATGGGTGTCGAGCTGGATTTAGACAAGGTTCCACAGCGCGAACCGGATATGACAGCGTACGAGATGATGCTGTCAGAAAGCCAGGAACGCATGTTGATGGTTCTGGAACCGGGCCGCGAAGACGAAGCCCGCGCTATTTTCGAGAAATGGGAACTGGATTTTTCTGTCTGTGGCATCCTGACCGACACAGGTCACATGGTCTTACGTCACAAAGGTGAGATTGTTGCGGACCTTCCGATTGATCCGCTGGCTGAGGCCTCTCCCGAATATGATCGCCCGTGGGTAAAGACACCGCAAGCTGATCCTATTGCTACTGTTATGGGTGAAATTTCCCGCATTGAGCCAACTGAAGTTTTGAAATCCATGATGGGTATGCCTGATCTGGCTTCCAAGCGCTGGATTTGGGAACAATACGATCACATGGTTATGGCCGATACGGTTGCCCGTCCGGGCGGCGATGCAGCCCTTGTCCGTGTTCATGGGACCAACAAAGGTCTGGCCGCCACAAGCGACTGCACTCCGCGTTATTGTCTGGCTGATCCCAAACAAGGTGGACGTCAGGCCGTTGCCGAAGCATGGCGTAATGTTACCGCAACCGGTGCTATACCGCTGGCTTGTACCGATAACATGAACTTCGGCAATCCTGAAAAACCTGAAATCATGGGCCAATTCGTTGGCTGTATCGAAGGTATGGGTGAAGCTTGCACCGCACTCGACTTTCCCATCGTATCGGGCAATGTCTCGCTCTATAACGAAACCGAAGGCAAAGCTATTTTGCCAACTCCGGTTATCGGCGGTGTAGGTATTATTGACGATATTTCCAAAGCAGCAACAATCGCGTTTAAAAGCGCTGGCGAAACATTGATCGTGATTGGCGACACCTTCGGTCATATTGGACAGAGCCTGTTTATCAAACTGGCCGGCTCTGACGGGTCTACTGTATATTCTCCTCCTCCGGTATTCCTGGATCAGGAACGCGAGAATGGTGATTTTGTACGCGCGCAAATTCTCGGCGGCAACGTTACAGCCTGCCATGATATTTCAGGTGGTGGT
>JABJOR010000406.1 GCA_018664265.1 Rhodospirillales bacterium | reverse complement strand
CCTCCCGCAGTTTCCTCCCCTGAGGCTTGTCCGACACCTGCCCAACCGAGCTCGCAGCAGGCGAGGAGCCAGGGCAGATGTCCGACAACCCTTAACAACACCAGCCCGATATCATAGGCAAATCAGATTGGAACGAGCCCGCACACTTGTTCATCAGACAACATTGCCATTGGTTGAAATTGCTATTCGCTGCGGATTTAACTCAGCCGCCCACTTCTCGCAAAGCTATAGTTCATTTTTTGGGAACCCACCGTCGACTGACCGGGGCAATACGCGCATAAGGAATCAACTGTAACGCTTGATTAGCATTTTGATGTCGCTTGAATTTCCCTATTCAATCTGCTTCAGTATTTTGAGACATTCAAATTATGGTATGCACATGAACACCGAATTCCTACTGACCTCTTTGATCGTCGTTCTGGCTCCTGGAACTGGTGTTCTTTACACTCTGGCTTGTGGTTTATCCCATGGAAAAACGTATAGTATTGCTGCTGCATTCGGATGCACATTGGGAATTTTGCCCCATATCGCAGCCACTATTTTGGGACTTGCAGCTTTGCTTCACACTAGCGCGCTCGCATTTCATGCGGTTAAATATGCTGGTGTAGCTTATCTATTATATATGGCATGGGGAATTTGGCGTCAGACTGGAATTCTAAATGTTGATGAAAACATCAAGGAACAAAACCTTAAGAAGGTTGCAATCAGGGGATTTCTTATCAACATCCTGAATCCTAAATTATCAATATTTTTTCTTGCGTTCTTACCTCAATTTATTGCACCAGCCTCCACCAACCCCACACTTGCCATGGCGAGTCTCGGTGGGGTTTTCATGGCAATGACACTTGTTGTTTTTATCATCTATGGCATCGGGGCAGCTTCGATTCGAAATTATGTAATTTCATCGCCGACCCGCATGAAATGGATACAAAGGGGGTTCGCAGGAGCATTTGCAGGTTTCGGATTGAAGTTAGCCATTACAGATCAGTAAAGCTATTGCCATTTTTTGGAAATCCACCGTCGACTGATCGGAGAATTTTGCGCCTGAGACGTTAAGGCTAGTGGGGGATTTTACTTCTATTCATTACCATATTTAGCGTAAATGGCCTGAATTGTTCCATCTGCCTTCATTATTCGAAGCGTATGAAACAAAATCTGCATCACTTCTTCTTTGTCTTCAATATGTGAAGCCTTGGAAATCATAAGATATGCGGCTTGCGGTGTTTTTACAGGAACGGAAAGGGAAACAATTTCGTCCAATATTCCAAGCTGTTTAAGGGTATAGGCAACTTCATGATCATTGCCGATAAAGGCATCAGTACGCCCTTTATTCAGCATCCTGATATTCTGCTCCATTGCATCCACCTCAACACTTTGAAAGCGTTTATTGGCTACGGCTTCGCTGTACTCAGTGCTGATATGAAATCCACGATGCTTCCCTATGGTTTTCCCGTCCAAATCCTGGATAGTTTTGAAAGGAAATTCATTCCCTTTTTTGACAAATATTTGATAGGTACTGAAATGAAGAGGCGCCTCAATTGTGTAAGCAAAAACATCCCGAGCAGGGGTTTTGAATGCGGCAAACATTCCATCAGCTGATCCAATTTCCACTGCTCTAACAACTCGTTTTGGTGGCAAAAGCTCAACACCGATCGGTAAGCCAGACCGCTCAGCGAGGGTATTGATTATATCAATATCAATACCGGTTGGTTTGCCATCATGAAACCATGTGTAAGGTGGAAAATTATCGACCGTCACAAACAGCAAGCCATGTTCAGCCTTTGCCGAATACGGCGCGGCCAAAAGAAGCAGCATCCCGAATATATGGTTCATCATACGGTTCATCTAAATTTCTAACGCGCCATCAAAAGCATGGCAATACGCAATCCCTTTGCTGTGTATTGCTATTCAAGAAATTAACATATTGATCCGGGCTTATATATTCAGCATGGCTCTCAAATGCAAAAACATACGAATTTATGTAAATAACCTTATAAATTGTATTGAGAAGAGCTTACCTCACTGATAATATTTCGCACAGTTAGATGCCAAATTGCGCAATTGAGAGGGATAATGAGCGAAATTTCCGACGAAATGGAACGCCGGATAGAGCCGGAACCTATAAATCCGGAACGTAGAACGGGGATGGAACGCAGAATGGTTCATCGCCTACTTGTTCATTGGCGAAAAGCAAGCCGTGACGAAAGTATTCCTCTCACCCTTGAAGCTATCCTTAATCAGGATCTGGGCGATATTACGCCTTTAATTTTTGTGCTCATAATCCCTACTGGAAACGAGGAGCCAGTATTTGAATCTATTGGCGAATCATATCTAAGCGAGCTTAACTCCGATCTGATTGGGCAATCCGTTTCATCCGTTCCCGATGAAACCCTGCTCCAAAAAGCTTCATATTATTACGATAGAATTCTGGATAAAAAAGTTCCTACAACATTAGGTGGGGAATTCATCAATGCCAAAGGGGAAACTGTCCTCTATCGCAGTATCATCACTCCTCTAAAAGGAGACGATGATAATATTTCCAAGCTACTCGGCGCGGCCAATTGCAAAGTAAAGAAAACATAGGTCTGTAATGTCAGCTGATACTTCTTACTCGCTATTCGTATACAAACAAAGATCATGGGAGATTGATTCCGTTTACGATGATCAGGAAGTTGCCGTTTTTGAAGCACGCATGCTTCTTGAAGAGGGCATTTCCAAAGGTGCCAGAATCGTTCGAGAAGGCGGTGAAACTCCGAAAAAAGTAGTTTTCCAAAAAGTCATCAAAGCCGAGAAAAAAGACAACACTCAAGAAAAAGTGGCTGCTGCCAAGGCAACACTTGAGCACGTAGAAAAAAGAAAAAGTAAAATTGCAGGCGTAATCGTTAAACACTCTATGCTTATCGTCATTGGGCTGCTTGTTTGCGCGATAGCCATGATCTTTATTCGCGCCATATTAAGAGACATGTAGCATCTCTGGCATGCATTAGAGTTTTCGAGACCGCCTCTGCCACATCCCCCGTGCCATAGAGTCAGCCTCTTCAACAGTGTCCGCTTTGCCTATTATTTTCAGAGCAATCGCCACAGTACCAGCAATAGAGGCTTCCACAGCAGGCAAATCGATATCGCCACACCAAAGAGCTGCAATACGTTCAGGACTCAAATCTTCAGATCGCCATTCATGCCCCAAGCTTTGCGTCCAAGAAGGCCAGTCTTCCTCATCGATTTCACCATCCCGCACCGTATAGACCCGACAAGTCTTTTGTGGATTACGTTGAATTTCTCCACCAATTCCCTTGAAAACGGCTGCGCGGGATTGGCCGCTTAATTGCGCGACACTACTATGTACCGAACGATAATTGGGATGGAACATACCAACAAGCTGTGTAGGCGCTTCAAACGGATTAATGGCACGCGCCACCGTATTTGCAAATGTCCGCACGCCCAGAACAGGGCGCAGTTGGAACAAGGCTTCCAGTCGGGGAAGGAAACTCTCCAATCCTATATAGGCAAAGTTCCTTTGTTTCAGCATGTCAGACGCAGCGGTCATATCCTTTGAAGGCTCAATTCCGAGAGCCGCAAGTGCCGGTCGCGTTGGGGCCAAGCCTTCTGAAAAGCCCGTTATGCCGTGCATCAAAACCTTATAGCCATTTTCTGCCAACAACAAAGCAGAGAGCACAAACCAGGGTTGTTGGCGATGACGGTCCGCATAGGAGGGCCAGTCAATATCGGGATGCGTCAAACCACTCCGGATATTCAAAAACACTCGTACAGCATCAATAAACCCTGCCAGTTCTTCTGGCGTTTCACCACGGCTACGCAGGATCATTAACAAAGCACCAAGCTGTTCACGCTCGACCTCACCGGAAAGGATCATGGTCATCACGTTGCGCGCCTCATCACGATCTAGCGCACGGGAGGTATGGGGGCCGTTAGCAATAATTTTTAGATACTTCGCCAGTTGATGATCTTGTTCAGAGTGCATATTATCAGTTATCCAGTCAGCTTTATGATATATAGTTTAGAATACTTTTACACAGATCATAAGCAGTCGTCATGCCCTATCATCTCGCTATTATACGATTTTCCCATGAAGGCAATTCCTTCAACCCGATCATAACCAATATGGAAGCCTTTCATAAATGCGAATACTTTATAGGAGAGGAAGCAAGACAGGCATACGATGGAACAGGAAGTGAGCCAGGGGGCGCCATTGAGTTTCTGAAAACACATCAAAACTGGCAAGCAACGTTCCTGCGTTGTGCAACAGCGCCACCGGGCGGGCCTGTCAGCGATGCAGTTATCGAGGATATTACACAAGAGGTTATCGACGGTCTGAAAGTTCGCCACTGGGATGGCATTTATGTTTCCCTGCACGGGGCCATGTTGGGAGAAAGTGAGGCCTGTGCTGATTTTCATTTTTTGCGAGCCATTCGGGCTTGCGCTCCTGATGCCTGTATAGCGGCAACTTTTGATCTGCACGCCAACATGATGCCGGAAATAGCTAGTTTGATCGATATCGGCGTAGGCTACAAAACATACCCCCATGTTGATATGGCTGAAACAGCCATAAAAGCCTTGAACATATTGGACAAGGCCGTCCGTGGAGAAATAAATCCACAAATCGAGATCGCCAAAGTCGGCGCTGTATTACTAAGCCACAACATGCGAACCGATAAGGGCCCTATGGCAGACATTGAAGCACTGGCGCGTGATATGGAAACTATCGAAGAGCTGTTTGATGTTACGCCGTTTGGCGGATTTAGCTTTGGTGACAGCCCGGCAGCCGGGGCCTCGGTTATGATATGTGGTGAAGATCCCTCCCCTGAACTCGCCCGGCAACTTGCAAACGAAATGTTGATCCGACAGGATGATTTCATCCCCAACCTGATCAGCCCATCCGATGGCATAAGGCAGGCTCTTTCCTGTGCAGAGACAGGGAAACCCGTTGCCGTTTTGGAGCCTGCCGATAACCCTATGTCCGGCGGCATCGGAGATACACCAGAATTACTCGCCAGCTTGCTTGAAGAAAGCCCGGAAAAACCATCAGTATTTGCATTCTTTTACGACCCTGCACTGGCGCAACAAGCTTATGAGGCAGGCATCGGGGCATCAATGAATGTAACATTTGGTGGCAAGATCAGCACTCTCTACGGGAGTGGCATTCAGGTGCGGGTGCGTATAGGAAAATTGACAGATGGCACTTTCACCAATGATGGCCCCATGTGGCAAGGCCTAAAGGTTGAGCTCGGTCCTACGGCCGTTCTACAAATCGAAAACACTCAAATTTCCGTCATTGTTACATCCAGTTGTGTCTCCCCCAATGACACTGCTTATTTCAGGTTACACGATATCGACCTGAACTCGATCAGCCTGCTTTGTTGCAAAGCCAAAAACCATTTCATGGCGGCTTTTGGGAACACCTTTAAAACCATCATTGATGTGGATACGGTTGGGCCTGCCACCGGAGATTTATCATCATTACCGTTCAAATATGTAAGCGAGAAAATATAGTTTCTAATTCAGATCATAGCGCTCTTTAATCAAGCTTAATCTGCGCTGCATACCCTCGCGCAAGAAACCAGTTTCAGCAATTTTATTTATATTCCTCAAGGAAGAAAAGCTGGTTAAAAACGATGAATAGTGAAGTTTTATTTCTTGCAGCTCCAACACCTGAGCCAATACCCAGGTTGAAATATTTTCTCTACTTTGCGGCTCCCCTCCATCAAAGTCCTTATACACAGGCAAGAATGGCTCATCAATCTCAAAATACCCTTTGTCTTCATAAATCGCCAAAAGACGATCTAATGTTTGCTTCAGCATTTGCCTGGATTCAAGATTGCTACAAACTCGTGACAAAGTAATCAAGCGGGAAACAGGCACATTCTCACCTGATGTGATAGCGCACAGCACTGAAAAAGATTCCACCAGCGACTTGTAACGCATGGCAGGTTCAAGTGTTTCTGTTTCAGAAAGCACAATCAACTTCAAAGCTTCAAAATAACTTGAGCTATCAGAATCCGGACGTTCAAATTCATTAAAATTTGCAGCGCCAAACAAGATTTTATAGCAAGGCAGATTCTGTATTTTACACGGCCAGTCACTCAGGCTAGTTGGCTCCAGCTCATAATTTTGCATAGTTTTATGACTTATTAGAAGATTTTTATCTTCCAGAGAACGTACTGTGTTTTCATTACCGCAAAATAAATTCAATCCAGGAAGTTGTTCTGAATCATCTGCATTGAATGGAACCAATATGCCAAGACTGGCAAGGTAGCTGAAATGCTGATACCCAATCTTACTAAAAGCATCAATGACGTTCCAACTGATTAACGTCTTATCTATGGCCTCGAACATTACAAGAGGGGACATTTTCTGAAAAAACCTTGCGCCCCCATTGATAATTTTTTCTTCGTGTCCTTCAGCGTCAATTTTCAAAAAATCAATATTCTCCCAACAAAATTCATCCATGCAATCATCGAGTGTTCTGAGTGTAACATCTTCATAATCCGATTCTGGATTCTCACAGAGTGCATTCGCTTCACTATTTTCACCTACCGACAGAAAAGCTTTCCCCGTTTCATCTGACATTGCGCATTGAATAACAGCCACTGTTGTAAAATTATTCTCTTTCAGACTGCTTGTAAGATATTGGGCGGTCTTATCGGTTGGCTCAAAAGCCCAAATCCTGCCCTTCCCTTGCATCGCTTTTGCCATCGTAAGGGCGTAGACACCAAAATTAGAGCCAATATCAATTGCCTGCATACCGGGTTGTATGTAGTTACCAACAAATACTATGTCTTTTTCGAACCACTGATGCTGTTCCCTGATGACGTAAGGCGTAAGTTGCTGGAGCGTGTCAGGCAACTTTATTTTAATATCATCACCAAATGCCAAAATGGCATCATCAGGTTGATCGATTTTGAGTAAAATTAAATTTAGAGAATAAATTGCCCCCTCATGATTTGGGTCAATTTCCAGCACTTTTTTGAAGCACTCACATGCCTCAACCAGTTGCCCCGTATTCCAGTACACTTTTGCGATTCTTAGATAATAACCGAATGAATCCGGGGTTATCTCATAAGCTTTTTTATAACATGCCAGAGCGCTTTCAAATTGCTCAATAGCTACATAGGAATTTCCAAGATTAATATGTGCTGCTGAATTTTTGGGATTAATCTCGATTGCCCTGGAGATATGATCAATCGATTCTTTTTTTCGACCAGTAGCAAAGTTAATCATTCCAAGAATATGCAGGACATCGGATTGATCAGGATTATTCTCTAAAATTTTACGGCACAGAACCTCAGATTTCTGAAGTTCTCCCTCATTAAATAACTGCAATACGTTAATGACCTCACTGTTAGTGCCGTGTGTCATATTTTCCCTTACATTGCCCAAAACAAATTAGTCCAGTGCTCACTGAACACCATATAACAAAAAAGGCCAGAGCGCATAATGCGATCCAGCCTTTTTTTCATACCATGACTTAATGCATTAGCAATCCAGCGTGGTATCGATCTCCCACTGGCTGAGGTGATGCTTGTAGTTCTGCCAATCTTGCATTTTCAGCTTAACATAGGCATTGATCAATTCGTCGCCCAAAGCTTCACGAACGCTTTTGCTCTTGTCTGTAGAACGAATAGCGTCTAGCAGATTAAGCGGCAGTTTCTTGGCATTCTTGATGGTGTGGCCTTCGGCGTACATATCAATATCAACACGCTTGCCGGGGTCAGTTTTATTCTTAATGCCTTGAAGACCACTGGCGAGTAGTGCGGCAGGTGCCAGATACGGGTTCATAGCACCATCGGCCAAACGAAATTCAAGCCGGTTTGCTTCTGGAATACGGACCATTGTTGTGCGGTTGTTGCCACCATAGGAGATGGTGTTTGGAGCCCACGTAGCACCTGAAGTAGTTACCGGCGCATTGATACGCTTGTAGCTGTTCACCGTTGGGTTAAAGATTGAACACAGTGGCTCTACATTATTCATGGCACCACCAAGGAAGTGATAGGCGGTTTGACTTAAGCCCAGTTCACCCTTTGGATCCTGGAACATGTTCTTTTTGCCAGCTTTATCCCACAGCGATGCATTGATGTGGCAACCGTTGCCTGTTAAATGCATGAATGGCTTAGGCATGAACGTTGCGCGCATGCCGTGCTGTTCAGCAAAGTGTTTGGCCATATATTTGAAGAACACATGACGATCAGCTGTTTTGAGAGCATCATCATACTCCCAGTTCATTTCCCACTGGCCATTAGCATCTTCGTGATCGTTTTGATAGGCACCCCAATCAAGGTCGATCATGACGTCACAAATAGCTGAAATAACATCATAGCGACGCATCAGAGCGCTTTGATCGTAACAGGGTTTTTCCTGTGTATCGCGCTCGTCATAAATATCTGTGCCTTCTTTGTTGATCAGGTGGAATTCGCATTCGACACCCGTTTTATAGGTGTAGCCCATCTTGGCGGCTTTCGCGAGTTGCGCTTTCAATGCAACACGAGGAGACGCTTCGATTGGTTTTCCATCCATATAGAGATCACTGGCGACCCAGGCAACATCAGGTTGCCAAGGCAGAATGATCAAACTGTCAGGGTCCGGAATGGCAAACATGTCCGGATGGGCTGGTGTTAAATCCAGCCATGCGGCAAACCCGGCAAATCCTGCGCCGTCTTTTTGCATACCACCGATTGCCCTTGCAGGAACCAGTTTAGACCTTAATACCCCGAACAAATCAACAAAGCTGACCAGAAAATATTTAATCTTTTTCGCTTTTGCGACCTTTGCTAAATCCACAGCCATGGATATGCCTCCCTTTATAAGTCTTGGTTAAAACTTTCTTTTCTCAGAACACTATATTTATTCCGCCGCGTCAAGAATCCGGTTTGTTCCAGCAAGCGGAACACCCGATGCACGTGCGCTGACAATGGTAATTGAGCGCATATCTTCCGGCTCCAGATTATGAACATCAGTTTTACCCGTGCAACGCGCCATAATCGAAACTTCTCCCGAGCAGGCTTTCAGCAGGTTCACGATACCGTGCATCCTGTCAACGCCATTGTAATCAGAGAAGAATGCCATGCCATCACCCTCGATGCTGCCACCGGCAGCCATGGCTGCAGCAACACCGTAAATGCCGCCTTTACAACCAAGAGCCATAGACTTGGCAAGATCTGATCCGGTACGAAGGCCACCGAAGTATAACAGCTCGAGGTCTTCTTCACGGTTCATGCCGCGCATGATGTGAACTGTGTTGCGCAGTAAATCCAGATCACAATCACAAGATAGCTCGCTCCAGGGTTTTTCAATGCCGCTGGTTCCATCCAGCACCATCATGTCCAGCTCAGCCT
>JABJOR010000405.1 GCA_018664265.1 Rhodospirillales bacterium | reverse complement strand
ATCGCATCGCCGACCATAAGATCAACAGGATCGATGAGCTCTTGCCGTGGAATTGGGCAACGTCATGAGTGATGAAAACGCAGAAACATGCAGGTGTTTTGAACTGAAATTATTAATCGTGTGATTCACCGGACGCTTACGCTGTTTGTAATTCCAACTTTACCCAGAACTTGCCCAAAAATCCCCAATTGAAAGATTTTGCAGACCTATTGCTTATTCAGGATATCCATAACCACTGGGAAGCCCTGTTTGAGGAAAACAACATCAAAGCCAACCGTAAATTTATGCAATTCAACCAGACAACCCTGGCTATAGATGCCGCAGCAAACGGACAGGGTATATGCCTGGCACCAAGGCTGCTTATAGAAAATGATTTAAAACGAAAACAACTGAAAGAAATATGGCGCGATGAGCGGACAAACCAGAAAGGATTCTATATCCTCTGGCCGAAAGGCGCCAAGAGCAACCCGGCAATCAAAAGCGTATTAAATTGGTTGTTATCAGAAGTTGCGGACAATTCAGAAACAGGAGAAAACAATGCAGATTGATGGCGGCTGCCACTGCGGCAATATTACCTATGAAGCAATCATTGGCCCGGATCACGTTTTTCTCTGTCACTGCACGGACTGTCAGGTGATATCCGGCGCACCCTATCGCTCCATCGTGCGCACCTCAGAAAAGGACTTCACCCTCAAAAGCGGCACCTTAAAGACCTATATCAAAACTGCCGAGAGCGGCAACCTACGTGAACAAAACTTCTGCCCGGAATGCGGGTCTCATATTTACGCCACTTCGGTAGGTGACGAAAACCGCTATTTTGGCATTCGTCTGGGAACCGCCCGACAACGTGACCAGTTAATACCAATAACCCAATACTATTGCCAATCAGCACAAAGCTGGGTTCAAGACCTCAACGGTATGAAAAAAATTGACAAGGAATAATTATGCATATTAACGGCGGCTGTCATTGCGGCAACATTTCCTATCAAGCCGATGTCGATTCTAACAACGTCGTGATTTGTCATTGCACGGATTGCCAGATTATTTCCGGCGCACCCTACAGAACTACTCTGTATACATCTGAGAATGATTTCACGCTTAACAGCGGTACTTTAAAGACCTACATCAAAACAGCCGAAAGCGGTAATCTACGTGAACAAAATTTCTGCCCTGAATGCGGTTCCCAAATTTATGCTACATCTGTTGGAGACACTAACCGATCCTTCGGCATTCGCGTAGGCACTATTAACCAGCGTGATCAACTCATTCCAAAGACACAGTATTTTTGTGATTCAGCACAAAGTTGGGTTCAAGACTTAAGCAGTATGAAAAAAATTGGCAAGGAATAGCACCGCCGTTAAGCACCACTCACTCCTTGCTTCGCGTTTGCAGAAACACCATTCAACCAGACAGTATTTCCGATTATATTCACGGAATCTGGCATATTCCTTTTATGGTATTTGCTGAACTCCGTAGATATCATATATTGTCATCAAAACATGCCTATGCGCCATAACAGATGGTGAATTTTATAAATATTTGAAAGATAACAGGGGTACGATATGTCGACGATGAAAGAACTTGAAAGACTGAGCGGTAAACTGTTTATCAACGGTGAATACCGTGCCAGCACAGCTACCGATGGCTTTGATGTTATTGATCCGGCAACCGAAGATGTTATCGGGCGTATTCCCGACACCACCGACGCCGAAATAAACGAAGCTATTGCAATAGCCAACAAGACCCAAAAAGCCTGGAATAAAAACAATGCCCTGACTCGTGCAGAAATCATGCACGAAGTTGCCAGCAATATGCGCAAGTCACGCGGTGTTGTTGGCGAAATGATGACCCGTGAAATGGGCAAGCCTTTCAAGGAAACCACCGATGAGATTGACTGGAGCGCAACGGCTATTGATTACTACGCCGAAGTCGCCCGCCATGATAATGGAAAAATCATTGGCCCCGCCGTTGATAACCAGTTCCATTACACGATTAAAGAACCAATGGGCGTTGTCGTCATCATCATGCCGTTCAACTACCCGCTCTGCTTATTTATTTGGGAAGCTGCCGCAGCTATAGCCAGCGGGAATTCCATTATTTTGAAGCCATCTGAAAACTCAACACTGTCGTCTTTGAAATTCATGGAAGTATTCGAGCCATTTCCGGATGGCCTGGTTCAATGCCTTCCCGGTGGTGCCAATGTTGGCCGCCAATTGGTTGAAAGCCATGACACCCACATGGTCGCCTTTACGGGCGGTGTGCCAACAGGTCAAATCGTCGCCAAGGCGTGTGCAGAACAATTCAAGCCGTGCCTAATTGAGGCTT
>JABJOR010000404.1 GCA_018664265.1 Rhodospirillales bacterium | reverse complement strand
GGCGACATTAGAAGCTGCTAATATTTTATTCACTTAACGTTTAATGCCACTTCGTAAAGTCGATGGTTGAAATCCTTACGCTACATTCAGAGCTGTCATTTGATATGCTCAAATTGTGACACGATGACCGTGAGACGGTATTTTCTTTTTTCGTCAATAAACCGGACCCCGAATTACCCAGTGAGTTTAACAGAGAGGAGCCAGAGGGCGCTAATACTAATAGATATTTCTATAGAGACCTTGGTGATTAACTTTTATATCATCACTCTATTCGACAAGTGAACCAACACCACCCGAATAGATTGTCCGTACGTCTACATCGTCACAAGAGCTACCAATGTTGCCATTACCGGTCATTTCAATATCATCAGCTATTAATTGCAAGCAGGTGCCAGACAGTGATCCATTGCCACTAACTTTTATTTCTCCAGAAGGATTATATATTGCACCCAAGATTGTACTAGTGGTGGTGCCGACGAATTCAAAATCATCTGCTCCGCCATCATCGCATTCTGAACTTCGATAGAGGGCTAATCCAGTGAACGGTTCTCCATCCTCCGTTACCGGTGCAGTAATATCAACATAACTGGCCCCGGTAATTTTGAACCCGCCGCTAGTATCTTGCGCACGCCATATTCAATGTTGGCATGACTATTTACCGTATCCGTATGGATCATGTCTGCATCGCCCATATCGACGATCCGCACACTTTGATCCAGATAGGTTATGTCATCTTCAAAATCATAGGCACCTGCATGACCGAATGAAAACAAAGTTGATGCATCCCGAATGGAGCGCGGGCCAAACCGGGCACCGGATCGGTATTGCCCGCCAAGATCAAATGGCGCACCAAGAACGGCTACATCCGCATCTATGGCATCCCAGTCCAGGCAAACCGGCCTTTTGCCGAATGTGCTAATGCCGACAAAAGGTAAATTGAGCCGACCTGTCTCATAGGTGTTTTCAGCCATCTTATACTCCATGATTTACGTTTCTAATCAATATGATAGTTTGGTCGCAAATTCAGCAAGTACAAGTGAAAAAACTTTGGTAAATACTATTGAAATCTATGTCGATGCCGACGCCTGCCCTGTTAAAGATGAAATCTTTCGTGTGGCAGGCCGTCACAGCTTAAAAATTCACGTGGTCTCAAACAGCTGGATGCGGTTGGAGAACAACCCCCTTATCAATCAGGTTGTTGTTGCAGAAGGGCCTGATGTAGCAGATGACTGGATAGCCGATCACATAACAGGAAATGACATCGCTATCACTGCTGATATTCCCTTGGCAGATCGCTGCGTCAAGCAAGGGGCTTGCGTCATTGGATCAACCGGAAAGCCGTTTACTGAAGAAAGTATTGGTATGGCGCTTGCCATGCGGGACTTGATGACGCAACTGCGCGAAACAGGTGAAATAACCGGAGGACCTTCAGGTTTTACAAAGCAGGATCGCTCGCGCTTTCTCAGCACACTTGAGGAAACCATTCAGTCCATTAAACGGCGGCTATGATAGATGTTGCTTGATCCATACTACCATCATGGTTATAATATATCCTCGAACTTGAAAGCTAATTTATGCGCTCCTTAAAAGCCCTTACCACATTCTCATTGTGTTTGATCACCGTCAGCTTTAGCGGAGCAAACGTTGCCAATTCCTGTGGCTGGGGTGGTGAAAGCGATGGCGATGATGAAATCATCATGCTGGAAATTGGTGCAGATGGAGAACCCCTGACAGACAACCTGTCAATGATTACGAGCCCAAAACTACAAAATGAAACAGGCAACCAGTTTCGAGAAGATGCAAACTATGAGCAAGCCCTCATCTGGTACAAGAAGGCTGCAGAACAAGGTAATAAAGAAGCGCAAAACAATTTAGCCGGTCTCTATGAATTTGGCTTGGGCTTACCGCAGGATTTTACCAAGGCTATTCATTGGTACCGACTGGCGGCCACAACGGGTGAGCCCCATGCGCAACACAGCCTTGGCGTAATCTACGCCGAAGGAAAGGGTGTAGAAAAAAATGTCGGCATGGCCCATTTGTGGTTAGTCAAGGCCGCAGACCAGAAACACCTGAAAGCCTTTGCCGATATGGCAAAAATTATGGAACAGGGACCGGAAAAATTGAAATGGCTAATGCTGGCTGTCCACCATGGTGACAGTGATGCAAACCCTGCCCTTAAAGCGGCTCGTGCTCAATGCACGAAGGACGATATCAACAAGAGTGAAGAATTGTTTAGTCAATGGCTGGCTGATAGAGGGTAAAGCAGTTTTCCGCCTGCCCCACGGGCCAAGGCGATCGAAACCTTACTGGTCATGGTTTCAACTATTATTTTGATTTCAAGACAATAAAAAACGGCAACAGCACAAATGCCGCCGCCGTCTTGCGTGATCACATATCATCACGCCCATCCACCACAAAGTGAACGTGAGAGGCAATTAAGCCTGAATTATATGGCTGGGTCGGACTAAATTAGTCCAAAGCCACCAGATTTTCAGCAGAAGTCTTGCCGTTTTGCCCAGGTACGAGCTCAAATTCGACCTTCTGACCTTCGCGTAGCCCCTGAAGGCCTGCACGTTGAACTGCAGAAATATGAACGAATGCGTCTTTTGAGCCATCATCAGGCTCAATAAAGCCATAACCCTTGGTAGAGTTGAACCATTTTACTGATCCAGTAGCCATACAAGCCGATACGCCCGTTAGCCGCGCTCGCTTAATACTGTATGAAATACTACTGGCCATGCTGGCTTGCGACTCGTTAGCTAACAGAATTTTCCGCAACATGCTTCCACCTAGCTGATAAAGTTTACCTTCTAGAATTTCAAATCTTTCTTGTCAAACGTGACACCGTTGAGTCAAAACTTTGACCATCAACACTATTATTCTTAACGTACTTTCTTATTACCGGGTAAGGTTTTGCACCGGGTTGATTTAGAAGGACACGCAATGCTTTTAGGTGTGGCTCATCGTTTATCTTGCCGCTACCCTTCGGCCTACCTTTATTGTTCGGTTTCAAAGCAACATCAGGGAACATTTGATAAAGCCAAACGGCAAAATCATATGCCTTAATGATGCAGACGCTACCATCACCAAAACCAGCAACACCCCAAATACGTCCGTTAGTTACTGAAGCCGCACCCTCTTCTGCCCAATCTGATGCCGACACTCTACGAAAATCGTTTCTATCGACTTGAACAAAAGTTGGTAATTTCTTTCCCTTCTCTAAACCTTCCCGCAGTTTCTCGGCTGCTATAGCAAAACGTTTATCAGAGGCAGCTTTCGCGTTCTTCGCTTCAGGGCTTCCGGATGTATCCCGTCTTTGGTTCCAATCGTGAGGAAACATACAAGCGCAAGTTTTAAACCATGCGTCTTTGACTGAAATGTAGTCCTGATGCACAACATCAATAATGTCAGTGTCTGGATTAAATGATTTCATGATGCATCCTTGTCGTAAATGCTTATCACATTGTCACTATCCCCAGGAATAGTTGCACAATATTTCGCCCAAGATTCCATGATTTTACACCTCTTGTTGTACAAATCTCCTCTGCGGTATGCAGCCTCAACTTTATCGCCAACAGTATGAGCAAGAGCCATTTCAGCAACCTCTGAAGGGTAGTTAGTTTGTTCCGCAGCCCAATCACGAAAGCTGGACCGGAAACCATGAGCAGTAAGATCACCACGGCCCATTCGCTTGAGGCATTGCAGGAAAGCCATATTTGATAGCGGACGACCTTTTCTAGCACCAGGGAAAATGTAATCACTGGAAGCGTTCTTCTTCATTTCAATTAGCACGTTCATGGCATCGCCTGACAGTGGGACACGGTGCTCTTTCTTGGTCTTGGTCCGCTCTGCTGGAATAGTCCATAGCTGTTTGTTGAAGTCTATTTCGTTCCAAGTGGCGTGAATAACCTCACCTGTTCTCGTGGCAGTTAGGATCAATAGCTCAAGCCCTTGGCTGCTGTTAGATTTCTTGGATCGCAATTCCTCCATGAATCGACCAATTTGCTCATACGGCAGTGCGGCATGATGCTTTACGTGGCTCACCTTAGTCTTTTGAGGCAGGATGTTACCCAGGTGGTCTTTCCATCGCGCCGGATTTTCGCCTTTGCGGTATTCCCGTGATTTTGCCCAGCCAAGAATAGACTCCATACGACCTCTGACTCTGGATGCTGTCTCTGTCTTAGTCGTCCATATAGGTTCCAAAACCTCTAACACCATTCCAGTAGATACATCTTGGATAGGAATATTGCCAAGGATGGGGAAGGCGTAGGTGGTGAGGGTATTCCGCCACTGGCTCCCATGCTTGGCGTTCTTCCAACTGCTGATATGTGCGTCGATGTATTTCTCTGCACATTCCTGAAAAGTGATAATGCTGGCTGACGATACTAGAGATTTGCTTCGTTCTTGACTTCTAAGATCAATAGGGTCGATGCGTTGATGAACCAACTTCCGGCACCTGTTGGCTTCTTCTCTAGCTTCCTTTAGGGACACTATGTCGATAGGGCCAAGCCCCATTTGTCTTGGCTTGCCGTTCAGAGTGAAGCGGAATATCCACGCCTTTGTATCGAATCTACTTATCTGTAGATACAAGCCGTTTCCATCCGAGTAGCGCCCAACCTTGTTTAGCGACTTAATTTGTAACGCACTTAATTTATCGACTTCTCTTGCCATCGCCTACATCCACCTAACCGCAAGCAGTATCTACCACCACTTCTACCCACACTATACACGTGGATTTAGGCGAATACAAGGGGTCTTTAGTGGATGCGAGTGGAAAGGTACGCAGCTACTACGTTGTTAATAATAAAGGATTATTCTATATTTTCTGCGGCTGCTGGGAGATAAAGTGGCGGAAGGTCGGGGATTCGAACCCCGGAAGGGCTTGCACCCTTGCTGGTTTTCAAGACCAGTGCATTCAACCGCTCTGCCAACCTTCCGCTGTGCGATTGCGCGAGTTGCGCTGCACGGACCTTCTAGCGCGTTTAAAGTCTGTGGTCTAGCGCCATTATTCATCTTGATAATTATTTATTTTTATTGAAAACAAGCGTCCTTAACTGGGCCTGCACAACGGCTATAATCACGAGGACGCCGCCCAGCAATTGTTCCATACGGGGCTCAAGGCCAAACATCATGGAAACAAGAACAGCGACAACAGGAATCAGGTTCAAAAACATGGTTGCGATAACAATTCCTAACCTTTGCACGCCAATATTCCATAAATATGTCCCAAGTATACTGGTCGCCAGTGAAGACCAGACAAAATACATGATATATTTTGTGTCAAAGTTGCCTTTCGGAAGGCTTTCAAGGCCCAACAACACAAACACGCCCGCAATACAGACGATCATTGGCGTAGCTGCCACGAAGGTTATTGCTGTACGCCTTAATTGCGACATCCCCTCAAACCAGCGCTGAATAAGTGTAGAATACAGCGGCCACAAGAACACTCCGACAATCATCAGAGCCTCCCCTCCCTCAAAGCGAAAGATATCCCCGCCGCTTAAGATGGATTGAAAGTCCACACTGGCGATCAATCCGCCCAGAACAGCCAAAGGCAACGCCATAAAGACCGCTTTCTGAGGGCGTCGCCCGGTAACCATTCGATCAACAAGGCTGGCCGCTACTGGCCCTGCAGCAACAATAATTGAAACACTGATCGGATTGGAAAAGTGAATGGCCCAGGTAAACAACATAATAAAGGCGCACATGATCCCCCCCAGGATCATGGCCGGTTTCCAGGGCATATCCACGAGACTGCCTATTTTACCTTCGGCAATTTTCAACCATATTATAAAAATGACAGACGTAAAAATATATCGGGCCGCCGAAAGAACAAGCGGGTCCATTTCTTTTAGCAGTTCATTGATAACGGGTGCCGTCGAGCCCCAGGCAATAACTGTTAAAAACAAGCCAACATTGGCACCAAACAAGGCAGTATCCTTATAAATTAACGTTTCTTTTTAGCCTTGATCACCGGACGATGTTTTTTATCGTGTAACCACGGTGTTGCTTTCTCAAAAGCACTGGCAGCTCGGAAGACCGTTGTATCAGCAAAAGTCCGTCCGACAATCTGAATTCCTGTTGGGACACCGTTTTTTCCATGTCCGGAAGGCACACTCAGCACCGGACAGCGGCTCAACATATTAAACGGATACGTCATACACCAGGATAAAGCATCCGGCATTGATTTTCCCGCGGCCTTGTAACTGTCATAATCCATCTTGGGATTGGCTGCTATGCCTGACTTTGTCGTGGTTGGACAAATGAACACATCATAGTTTTCCATCATTGGGCCAAACCATGAATACATATCCGCCGCCGTGACCAGCGAATTAACAAAATCAGCCGATTTAGATTTCACACCGCCCTCAATAAAGGCACGGGCATAGGGGGTCATCAAATGGCCATATTTTTTCAGATAAGGGCCATAACTGGCGCCAAACAGATGTGATAAATAATTCCATGCAGCAAGGCCGCTTTCTTCGGTCCATGGAACTTTGACTTCTTCAACCTTGCATCCAAGGGAGCGATAGACCTCAACTGCTCTCAAGGTGTTTTCCCGCACTTCTTTGCTGATCTTGAAATATCCAAGGTCCAGTGAATAGGCAATGCGCCAGCCGCGAATGCTTTTAAATGTACTTGGAATAGTCAGCTTGGGCTTGATTGAGGTGATATCCGTCGGATGCGGTCCAGCAACTACATTTTGCATCAAGATGGTATCGGAAACTGTTCTGGCCAGCGGGCCTTCATGGCAATAAAAATCCAGATTAAACACGGGCATTTCCGGTATCCGGCCATAAGGTGGCTTGAACCCGACCACACCACAGCACGAAGCCGGGATACGCACAGAGCCGCCAATGTCAGAACCCGTTGCCAGCATGGATGTCCCCGCCGCAAGTGACGCCGCTGACCCACCGGATGATCCACCGGGTGTAAAATTCGGATTCCACGGGTTGCGCGTCGTCCCCCAAATCCGGGATGTAGTAACCGCAGCACAACAGAATTCTGGCGTCGTTGTCCGGGCATGATTGATTGCCCCGGCATTCAGCAATCGCTGTGCAAACACAGCCGTTTCATCTGCAATAGCATCTTTATAGATTAGAGAACCAGCCGTGCAGGGATCGCCCTTGACCGGAAGTTCGTCTTTAATTGCCAGCGGCAAGCCTTCCAGTTTGCGTAAACGAGCGCCCTTTTTCATATACCGTGCTTCGGATTTCCTGGCCTGATCCATGGCACGATCAAAGAAAGTTTCTGTAAATGCATTTATGACGGGTTCGACTTTTTCCGTTCGTTTGATAATGGCCTGCATTAATTCAACAGGCGACAATTTGCGCCGCTTAAACAGTTTTAAAGTTTCTGTTGCGGATAGATAACAAAGATCTTCGTTATTCATAATCGCCTCCTGTCAGTAAATGCTTTTTTTGGTTATCGATTATACTTTTTCATGACCTCCATAAGATCATCATGATTTATAGCATGGGATGTATGACCGCCTTGCCCGGTCATGGTTTCAGCTGCCACCAAAGCATTAATGATTGCTTCTTCCGTGGCTTCCACCGTTGCAAGAAACATAGGGTCCAGATCAGAATTCGGAATATAGCGGACGTTGGGCTCCACATTATTTCCATCATCACGAACATCATTGCCCGTAGACAGGGCAAGAAAAATATCACCAGAGCCATTTTCGCCGGGGGTTCCCGTTCGCCCGACGCCAAGACCAATTCTACGGGCAATGCGTTGCATCTGGATAGGCAGAAGCGGTGCATCGGTAATAGCAATTGCGATAATTGAGCCCTGAACTGTCGAATAGGGCGGCTTATTCCACAAGGTATTTTCAGTCAAATGGCACCCTACCGGAACGCCCCGAATGTTCAAATCATTACGCGCTCCGAAATTAGCCTGTACCAGAACCCCGGTGGTGTAGGTCTCACCATTGATTGTGCAGCGCCGTGACGCAGTACCCGTGCCGCCCTTGAATTCATAACAATTCATACCCGTGCCGCCACCGACATTGCCTTCTGCAACCGGGCCGGATGTGGCGGCATCGCACGCATCAAGCACGTGTTGCTCGCATACATGCTGTCCATTGATATCGTTTAAATAGGCATCACAGGTTTCTGCGGCGACAGGCAACATCCATAATTCGTCTTCATGGTTGAAGCCGGGGTGTTGGACCAACCATTTTAACAATCCATGATGAGCCATGCCGACACTGTGGGTATTGGTTATGGCTATGGGACCGGAAAATGCTCCGCCTTCATCAATCCATAACAACCCGGTCATTTCGCCATTGCCATTCAGGGAAAAACTTCCAGCCCACACAGGCTCAAAGGTTTTGTCCTTCCCACGTGGATGAATGACCGTGACCCCGGTCCGTACAGGGCCTTTTCCAATGGCAAGCGCGCCCTCGCCTTCTATCAGGGTTGTGAATCCAACTTCCACGCCGGGAACATCCGTAATGGCATTTAGCGGGCCTGTAATTCCGTCAAATGGAATACCCAAATCACGCGCTCTGGTTCCATTTTTTTCTATTTCAGCCATTTAAAACCTTCCTGGTACTGTCATTCTCAACTGAATGAAGCATTTATACCCCTGTTTCAGCATATTTTTATCAATTTTCTCAATCGAGGACTGGACGATCCATACCCCCAAGGCTGTATACTCACCCAAATCAACATTCAGGGCAAATCAGAGGTTAATGGTGAAAAACACATACAATCCCATTTCCGATACGGCGGACTTGATCAGGGCAATTCATTCGGATCAATTTCCGAAAGTGCTGGATACGGTATGCAGTAATGCGGCCAGTTTCGACAGTGCTGTGATTTATGCCTATACCGGCGACACTCCGCCCATCGATCTGTTTCACAGTGACAGCTCGCATGCCCTTGATGACTACCAATCAAAAGCTTACCAACTTGATCCTTTTTATCATGCCTGCCAAAACGGCATTAGTCCCGGCGTTTATCGCCTTAAAGAACTTGCCCCCGATCACTTTTTTCGTAGCGAATACTATCGTTCATATTATTCAGCAACGAAAATTATTGATGAAATAGGGATTTTCATACCCATTGGCAGCGATAAAAAATCGTCTGGATCGAATGAACGCCAGCAAGACACGGCAAACCAGACAGTTATTGTGGTTTCCTTATCCCGTGAAGAAGGCAGCACAGTCTATCGTAAAAAAGAAATCGAAAGACTAGTTCAGATTGAGCCTGTAATCCGGGAAGCCATTATTCATCACTGGCGCAACCCTGAAATTCAGGAATTGACCAATCCACCGCAAAAAGGCCGCTTCGATGCACTGCCGGCACGCGTTCAGGATGCCACAACAAAACTGAACAAGCCGTCTTTGACAAATCGGGAATCAGAAGTCGTCGGCCTGATTTTACGAGGGTACTCCTCTATATCTATAGCAGCCATGCTGGATATATCGGTCAGCACGGTAAAGGTTCATCGCAAGAATATTTATGCAAAAATGCACATATCGTCCCAGGCTGAATTATTTTCCATGTTCCTGCCATTGCTTGTAAATCCGGCAGCTTGGGAATCACACCAACATGAAGCATGATTATCCTGACAGCTTGATCAAACGTGTTCTCTCAGAAACTAACACTATTGCCATGATTGGCGCGTCACCAACTCCAACACGATCTTCGCACGGGGTTATGAAATACTTACAAGACTCTGGATACAGGGTAATTCCGGTAAATCCTTTTTCCAGCGACACAAAAATACTGGGCGAATTCGTTTATGCATCCTTAGCGGACATACCGGAAAAATTCGAAATGGTTGATGTTTTCAGAAGATCTGATGCTATTGCAAGCATCACAGAAGAAGCTCTCTCTGTTTCGAAAGAAAAAGGAATACGGTCAATCTGGATGCAACTCGGTGTCATAGACGAGACGTCTGCAAATAAAGCAAACTCCGCCGGGTTAACCGTTATTATGGACCGCTGCTTAAAGATTGAATACGCTAAATTTTAAATTGTCAGACATATCCTTTAATACTAACACTGCCTGAATTGAATTTTTAAACCAATAATGAACACACCGATTGATACTCCGCTTGAAATTTTTATTTCCGACGCACGCATTGAAGATGAACCTTATCAATGCGAAGTGCGCCCGGACAAAGAGCACGAGCATTTATTGCTGATCTACGACTATTGGAAATCCAAATGTCTTGAATACGGAAGGTTGCCAAAATTATCTGAAATAGAGCTTCTGGATTTGTGGCAGGTCTGTAAATATATTTTTATTGTTGATTTGGAAGGTGAGTGTGATGAAACCGCCCGACTCCGCTACCGTTATTTTGGCACAGCCGTATGCGATTTTTCAAAAATGGATATGACAGGAAAATACATGGATGAAATTTTTCGGGTTAGCACATTGGCGCATACCACGGAAACCTACATCACAGTCTTAAAAACAGGGTTGCCAAATGTCTGGGGCTGGAAATGGAATTTCAAAGAAGAACTTCCCCGTAAAAACCGCTACACACGTATTTTGGTGCCCTTGTTGAATAAAGAAGGCAATCCCGGGCACCTGCTTGGAATTTTCCATCAGCTATAAAATTTTTCAACAGCTTCCACATTCATCTCGTGAACTTCTTTGTAGGGTTCCCACCAGGTTAGCAGCCCATTGTTCAGAGCCTTTGTGATGTAATCCTGCGCCAGTTTATTCTTAAAGTCTCCAGAGCGCCCTTCCTTTAACATGGCACGCATGTAATCAACCATATTTGAGATAAAGCGTTTGTCATACCCACCGGATTTAACCACTTCCAGATTACAGTGACTGGATAGCAAACAATCAATATCCATCGCCATCATGCGCTCGAATTCACTAAGTTGGACTTCGGGTGTCATATCTTCAAAATTAAAAATGCAGATAGGGTCTTCCAGTATATCGGCAGCCAACAAAATTTTATCTTGTGGAATATAGACGGCCAAATGGCCCAAAGCATGAATTTTGAACTCATGAAGTTCGACCTTAATATCCTCTATCCATAGATCCATTCTCCCTTCAAAAGTAAGATTGGGTTGAGTAGTCATTTTTGGATCATCGGGGAACTGCCTCATTATGTCTCTTGTAAGGGTATGCCCAACAATTGGATCGTTTTTATACAAAGAGTTCCCGCCAACATGATCTCCATGCCAGTGAGTGTTAACCACTGTAAAATACTTGGTGTCGTGGTTGGAGACCATATAATCCTTTACCCAGTCTCCCTGCCCTGCCAAGCCAAAAGTATCAATGACGATAGCCCTGTTGCCTCGGTGAATAACGTAGCAACCACCACCAAGGCGCATATCAAATTCCGCATGTTCAGGGAATCGTCCAGAGTAAAAAAACATAAGGTATTCATTAATTTTAACACTATGCATTCCTATGTCGCCCCTCTTAACTTGAAACATGGACAAAACCTCAAATGTGGTATAGCAAACAATACTAACTTCATATTTTAAAGTGTAAAATTTTTAGTATGACCTCAACACCCTCCCAGAATGAGCGCCGCCAGGTAGAAAGCGACATAATAGAAGGTCAGCCTTACCAATGTCGAACGCGCCCTGATCACGAACACAAAGACTTATTGCTGGTTTATGATTACTGGAAGTCAAAATGCGATGAGCACGGACGACAGCCAACATTATCCGAAATCGAGCTTATGGATTTATGGCAGATAGCCCATAATATGATCATTGTCGATCTTGTTGAAGGAATTAAACGTCCTAATCGATTTCGTTTCAGATATTTTGGTACAAACGTACGTCTGCGCTCCCGTGTTGAAATGACAGACAGATTTATTGATGACATTTTTCCAGAAGAAGCCTTGCCAGAAGCCCACAAAATTTATTCAACTGTTCTGAGCACTGGCATTCCAAATATCTGGAAACGGAAAATTGACTTTATAGAGAAACCAGACGAACACTCTTTAGAAAAACAACACGAATACAGCTACACGCGCCTTCTTGTCCCACTGCTTAATAAAAACCAAATACCGGCACACTTGCTCGGTGTCTTCCATATGCGTTAAGGGCTATTAGGAAGCCAGTTGTCTTATGGATTGATTCAAGTACTCCCACAGGTACTGTGCATAAGTCCTGCGCACCTGAATATCATAGGCCCCATCGTCAACCTGATGAAGCATGATTGGCGCATTGGCAAAAAAGCTCTGAGCACACCGCCCTGTCTTGAAAGTCCGATCATGCAGGTCAAGTGGACAACCTCGCGCCAAGATATCTCGCGATTGTTTTCCACGTATCTCGATCACAACATAGTAATCCGTGACATCTGTGACTGCGCTATGCTGTCCTTCGAAAGCATCTTGCAATTCAGCAACAAGTTCAGCTTGTGTATCTTCGGGACTGTTAATCAACCATTCATCCGGGCCAAGCCAGAACACTGTATATTTACTGGATTGCAGAACTGTATTGGGTATGACGGGTAAGGAAGTCCCTAACACCTCTTTTGCTGCATTTGCAAAGGTTGCATTATCACTATTACCGCGAATATTCACTTTGCCGACAAAGTTCTTCTCAGTAATCTTGACGGCTCCGGGAACAGAGATAAGTCCGTCAAGCGGGGTTGTTTTCTTCGGTGTAAAAATAGTCTTTGAATTAAGCACGGGCTCTCTCCCCTTCTTTGTCAAAGAACACAGTATCCGTCACGGTCACACGCATAACCTTGCCGTCCATCATAGGCACATGCAGGGTTTCACCCATCCGGTTTCGACCATCGCGAACAAGTGCCAACGCTATGGAGCGCCCCT
>JABJOR010000403.1 GCA_018664265.1 Rhodospirillales bacterium | reverse complement strand
TTGATCAAGGCTGACCTTCATGTGGGGCAGGTCGGTTAGGGCCTCATTGCGGGCCTTGAAGGCCAGGCGTCCGGCTTCAATTTCAAGGTGGGTGCGTTCTGCTGATAGTGGTGGATATTGGGCAAGGTCAAAGCCTTCCAGAATGTTGAGCATGATCAACGCCACCACGCCCTGATTGTTGGGCGGGATTTGGTGAATTGTGTAATCGCGGTACGTCGTGGTGATCGGTGTGACATAATTCCCGCGCACAGAAGTCATGTCCTCCAGACTGTGTACGCCGCCTTTGTTATGAAGGGCTGCGATCATAGCCTCGGCGACCGGGCCTTCATAAAACCCGTGGCGACCGGATCGGGCAATGGCTTCCAGGGTGTTGGCAAGTTGGGGTTGATGATGGACATCACCTTCGTTTGGGGCCTCGCCACCGGGCAGGAAAACCGCCGCTGTGTTAGGGTCTTTTTGCAGGTGTTCGCGTTCGCGTGACCAATCCGAATGCACTCGGCCATGAATTGGATAGCCGTGACGGGCGTAATCAATCGCCGGGGCCAGAACGTCGCCTATATCCATGTGGCCGTGATCGGCGTGGGTGGTCAGCCAGGCATCCACTGCGCCCGGCATGGTGACGGAATGCACACTATCCGTTGCAAATTCGCTCAGGCCCAGACTTTGAAAATGCTCCAGCGTAGCAGCTGCTGGAGAGCGGCCCGAGCCGTTATAGCCAACAACATCATCCTTGCCGTCTTTCGCCATCAGGATAAAGCAATCCCCGCCGATACCTGTGGATTGGGGCTCCACCACACACAGCACAGCGCTGGCGCAGATGGCTGCATCAAGCGCATTTCCGCCGTTTCGCAAGACATCGTTTGCTGCACTGGAGGCCAGTGGATGAGAGGTCGCCACCATGCCATTCATGGCATGGACGGTTGAACGGCCCGGCTTTTCAAAATCACGCAATTGAGGTCTCCTTGGGTAGGCGTTTACCAGAATCAGTGTTGTCTAGTGCTTATCACAATTCGTGCGAGAATCCCATCACGGAACTTTGATTAAAATTATAAGAAATCGTTTGAATTCTGTGTTGCAGGACGTACGTTGCATAAATCACTTAATTGCATTCAAACAGGACATTCCAGATGATTAACAGAACCAGTTTTTTCCTTGTTTTATTCGGCTTGTTTGTTGTTGCAACCTATGTGCCCGAGGCCAGCGCAGCTGAGAAACTGCAAGTTACTGATCTGGTCGTCGGAACAGGCGATGAAGCTGTTCGTCATTCCACGGTTACAGTTCACTATACGGGTTGGTTGATGGATGGCACAAAGTTTGATTCCAGCCATGATCATGGACAACCATTTGAATTTACACTGGGGTCCGGGCAGGTTATTCGCGGCTGGGACAAGGGCGTTGAAGGCATGAAAGTAGGCGGCAAGCGGGATTTGATCATTCCGCCCAAACTGGCTTACGGATCGAACGGTGCTGGTGGTGTTATTCCCCCGGATGCAACCCTGAAATTCGAGGTTGAATTGGTTTTTGTAGACCCTCCCGCCTATCAGAATGTTGATGTTGTGAAATTGAAAGAAATGTTGGCTGACGGTGTTAAGATTGTTGATCTCCGCCGTCAGGACGAATGGGATGATACGGGTGTTGTTGAAGGCAGTATCAAGCTTACGTCCTTCGACGGGAATGGTAACTTCATTCAAAGTTTTCCGGGCGAATTCGAAGCCCTGATTGACCGTGAAGAACCCGTGTTGCTGATATGCCGTTCTGGCAACCGTTCTTCCCGCATTGCCAATGCGTTGAGCGAGCAGGTTGGCTATACCAATATTTATAATGTACTGGGCGGCATTAAGGCCTGGATCGCAGCCGGGTATCCGGTTAGCAAATAATCCATAGGTATTTTTTAAAGGGGGGCTGTATTTGGAAACGGGGCATTCTACAGTAGGCAGACACAAATTCGGAATATTTCTGTGTCTGTTGACAGGAATATTTTTTGGTCTCAGTATAACCTTGGCCAAGCTGGCCTATGCGAACGGTATGTCACCGACCACTTTTGCTTCCATGCGGGCGATTTCCGCGGTTGTGGTTTGTAGCGCAATGGTTTTTTTCTTTAAAAGCCCGTGGCGTTTACCCAAATCAGCCAGCAGTGAAGTTATCCCGGTTACAGTGCTGTTTCTGATGGTTGCCTTTGGCTATCCTCTCGCTATGAAATATGTCCCGGCGAGTATTGCTTCACTGACATTCTATCTGTTTCCTCTGATCGTGTTGGCAATTGGCTCTATCAAGGAGCGCCATTTTCCCGGTGTTCGCCGCATATCAATTTACCTAGCAGCCTTTGCCGGGCTTGGCATTGTATTGGCGCCATCGGTTGAAGACTTGCAATGGCAAGGTATTCTTGCCGGCGTCGTGGCGGCTTTTGGCGCCGCGTTTTATTTAACTAAAGTGCCAAAGATCATGGCTGAAACCAACGGTATGGTGGTCAATGTTTATGCCAGTGCTATAAATATTGTGGTGCTTTTAGGCGCAGCCTGGATGCTTGATGAGTTCCAGTTCCCCAGTGATTTAAAAGGCTGGCTCATTGCCTTGCTTGCTGGGGGCTTCTACGGAATTGCAATGGTGTTGGTGGTATTTGCCATAAAGTATACGAACCCTACGCTCGCCTCGGTCTTCTTAAATCTGGAGCCCCTTGTTGTCGCTATCTTGGCTGCCATCCTGTTCGCGGAATTCCTCAGCCCGGTTCAATACGCAGGAATGGTCGTGGTGATCGGCGCCCTTATGTTTGCAAGTCGCAGGGCTGTAAAAGTCTAAAACCCGCGCTGGAAGGCGGGGCACAGTATGCCGCTTTGGTATTTTGCCAGTGAGATTTGCTCCAGCAATTTGGCATTGTCCTTTGGCAAGTTCCCTGCCAGTGGCAGGCAGTTTGATGCATGGTTTGAGCGAAAAATCACAGGCTTGGGCGGATTCAACAAGCTGATCAGGCGCTCCTGTTCATCCAGAATACCCATGTCGTCCTGCAGCTCGAAACTATCTTCCTGTCGGTCCATAAATCCGGCGTATTCATCAGGCTCCAGGGTCAATTGCAAGGTGGACAGGTACGTTGGAGGTTGACGATTTACCAGCTCAGCCGTGCCTGCAATGTGATCCTCCCACGCGGTTTTCCCGGCAAGGCCGAGAATGACTGTGGCCGATGTCTTAAGCCCGGCTTTATTCGCTTTGGTCAGAGCCATCTCCAGTGTCTTCTGGCTAGCACCCTTGATGACACGTTTGAGAACATTGGTTGAGCCAGATTCAAGCCCGATATACACCAGCGTAAGTTTGCGGCCCTTTAGCTCGACCAGCTCTTCATGTGTTTTGTCGATCAGGTTCTTGGGTGTGGCATAGGCCGACACTCGACTGAGGTTTGGAAATGTTGCAGCCAGTTTATCAAGGATGGCGCGTAAGGATTCCATTGGTAACGTCATGGCGTCCCCGTCGGCCAGAAAAATTCTGCCTGCTTGTGGCCAGACAGTCGCTGCGGCTTCTATATCGGCAAACACCTGCTGCAACGGGCGCGCTATGTAATCCTTGGTTTTATACATGGAACAAAACGTGCAGTTGTTGGCCGAGCAGCCCAATGTAGCCTGAATAATCAGGTTGCGTCCCTCACTGGGTGGGCGATAGAGCGGCATGTCGTAGTCCAAAGGCATACTGTAAAACTTCTTTAAATTTCTGAGATCGTTATACATTTGTTGGCGCTATATCGAAAGTAGATATATCGTCAGCCCAATTAAATTTTTCAATGAATTGGAACGGCTAATGTCAGTTATCACTGTTGACGAACATAAGGCAGAAATGCGGGGCCGCATGCAGGTTCTGCTCGCCGGAATGCTATGGTCGTTGGGCAGCCTGTTTATCCGACTGACAGAAGAGGCAACAACGTGGCATATTGTTGGCTATCGCGGGTATTTCCTGGTCTTGTTTCTGCTTGGATATATAGCCTGGAAGCGCCGGGGGGATGTTGTTGGCGCATTCCGGGAATCCGGACTGCTTGGCTTTTTCGCCGGGCTTTCTGTAACTGGCGCGTTTATCGGGTTCGTGTTTTCAATAAGCCATACGACAGCAGCACAGGCCTTGTTGATGCTTTCGGTCGCGCCTTTCCTGGCCGCAATTTTGGGTTTGATTATCCTGAAAGAAGTGCCAAGACGGGCGACTTGGGTTTGTATGACAGTTGCCGGGGCTGGGGTATTGATTATGGTACGCAATGGTGTGGAAGACGGATCATTCATAGGCGCATTGTACGGGTTGATGGCGGCTATGTGTTTTGCCGTGTACACCATTATTCTTAGACTTGGGCGTACAAGAGATATGATGCCTGCTGTGTGTACAGCAGGGTTTTTGTCAGGGTCCGTAGGCTTCATTGCACTCTATGTCACTGGAATCGGGTTCATGTTGCCGCTCAATGATGTGGTTATGTGTGCCGGAATGGGCTTTATCCACCTTGGTATGGGGTTGGTTATTTTTACGATTGGTTCCAAGACAGTCTCTGCGGCAGAGTTGCCTCTGTTGTGCCTGACGGAAGTGGTGTTTGGCCCCATATGGGTCTGGATGGCTGTTGGTGAAATGCCACCCAATGATACCTTGATCGGTGGTGGTGTGGTTTTGCTGGCAGTCGTTGGCAATGCGCTCAGCGGAATACGACGCAAGCATCCGCCAATTGGTATCGTTTAGTTAAACAATATTGTCGTGAGAGGTTTCATTCAGCGATCTCTCGCAAAAGCTTTGCATCGCCTCGTTTAACATCCTTGTAAATGCATACGCCAAACCAATCTGGCATTGTGTTGATTAGATGGCTTACACCATGAACATTGATTGTCCCATCGCGTAACGCAGATCGTATGTCAACGTCGCCTTCCCAGACTTCAACAAGGGTGCGGACACTTGAATTGATATAAATATCGACGTCTTTACCTGGGTCTTCAGTGCACAGATCCACATCATTGTTATCGACAATGAGCCACCAGGTCTTGTGTTTTGTGAGCTCCTGAAATGTCAGGCAGATAATGGTTTCACCATCGGGTAGTTGGTCGGTTTTCAGTCGGCGTTGAATTTCCCGCATCAAAAATTCTACATCAAGTTCATTGTCTGATAACTGATTACGCGCCCAGCGCATGCCCCAGATTGATAAAGTTTCAATCAGGGGGCTTAGCTCCTTACCGGCTGCGGTTAATCTGTATTCATAACCTTTTTGGCTCGAAAGTTTTTTGCGAATGATGATGCCGGATTGTTCAAGAAGGCGGAGTCTTTTTGTGAGCAGGGTTGGCGACATTCGCGATATTCCGCGTTGGAATTCATTAAATCGCGTTGTGCCTAACATAAGCTCGCGTAAGACCAATATGGTCCATTTTTCGCCGATAAGCTCACTGGCTTTTGCCATTGGGCAGAATTGTCCGTAACCCGCCATGACACTTTCTCCATTTGTTGTTTTTAACTACAGAATATGTAGTTAAATACTACACATCCTACAGTATCGAACAAGGCCCCAAACTTTCTAGTGTGTTTTCAAGCGGCGATGATCCGCTACCAACATTAACATTTTAGGAAAAAGACAATGACAAACAGTAATGCAGCAGAACAGATAAACGATACAGTAAATGGTGTCGATGTAGGCCAGGTTATGAACGTAATTGGCTCAATTGAAGAAGATACAAATTACGCCAGATTTCAATGGCGAACCAAAGGAGAATGGATTGATGGTGGACAATGCCGTAGCCATATCAAAAACTTTTATGGTGGCAATGCCGAGGATACGACACGTAAAGAGGCATTCACATTGGATGCAGATGAACCAACAATCGCAGCGGGCAAAAACAGTGCACCAAATTCCATGGAACATGTATTGCATGCACTCGGCACTTGCCTGACTGGAACGCTGGTTTACCACGCTGCTGTGCGTGGCATTGAAATCGGAGCTGTTGAATCATCATGTGAGGGCGATATGGATGTTCGTGGTCTCTTTGGCCTTTCCGAAGATGTGCGTAAGGGGTTCAGCAAAATCACGGTTAACATGCGCGTTAAAAGCGAAGCTAGCGTAGAGGAACTTACCGAACTGGCTTTGTTCTCTCCGGTACACGACATTATTTCTCCATCGCTACCTGTAGAGTTTTCACTCACAACCTATTGAGATTAGTTGAATGACGGGTCGGGTTTGTTGAAATGAATAATAACTCCGGCTCGTATTTCACATTCGCTCAAGTAATTTTATTACAGAAGGTAAGATGCGACGAATTATTTCGTCCACGCCAGCAACATTCGGGTGCAGGGCATCTTCCTGATTGAGCGATAAATCCCCGGCAACACCTTCCAGAAAAAATGGGTAGAACACCACGTCATGCTGACCTGCAAGCAGGGGGTAGAGGTCGTTAAAGTCTGCGCCATATTCACTGCCCATATTCGGTGGGGCAAACATCCCCGCCAGAAGCACAGGGATATCACGCTCTCGTATGGTGTTCAGAATGGCGTTAAGATTGGAATGTGTCTCGGTTGGGTCAAGGCCGCGCAAGCCATCATTTGCACCCAGTTCAACAAGGACAGCGTCCGGTTTATCCGAAAGCATCCATTCCAGCCTTGCAAGACCGCCTGCGGTGGTGTCGCCTGATACGCCACCATTCAGGACTTTAACCGCTTGTCCCTCAATGCGTAAGGCTGCTTCAAGTTTATCTGTAAAACCATCTCCCGGTGGTAAGCCGTAGCCAGCACTTAGGCTGTCACCTAGTACCAGCAGCCTGATTTCGTCCGCTATCACAATTTGTTGAGGGGCAATGAGTAACCATAGTGTTAGACCAAGGCGGCCTGTTGCTTTTAAAATTGCCCTTACAAACATGAAATACCCGCACCCTGACCATTATGGAGACGTACACTGTGTCTGATAGTCTGATCACGCTCAAGAACATTCAATTGAAATTACACAGTGACAGCGGACCTGTTGAAGTCCTTCGTGGAATTGATCTGGACATTAACAAGGGTGAAACCGTTGGTGTGATTGGACCGTCCGGCTCCGGCAAGACATCACTATTGATGGTTCTTGCCGGATTGGAGCCTGCAACCGGAGGCAGTTTGGATTGCGCCGGGCATGATCTGGACACGATGAGCGAGGATGCATTGGCACGGTACCGGCTGGATCATGTGGGAATCGTATTCCAGGGATTTCATCTGGTGCCCACCATGACGGCTCTTGAAAACGTCGCCATCCCGCTCGAATTCTCCGGGGTGAGTGATGCGTTTGAGAGGGCAGAGCAAGAATTAAATGCCGTAGGGCTTGGTCATCGTTTGGACCACTACCCTGGTCAACTTTCCGGTGGCGAGCAACAGCGTGTAGCGCTGGCACGCAGCTTCGTGACAGAGCCAGATATATTGCTGGCTGATGAGCCGACCGGAAGCCTCGATCAGGCAACCGGGCACAAGGTTCTTGATCTGATGTTCGAGCTAAAAGAGCGCAGCGGGACAACCCTGATCATGGTGACGCATTCATCAGAACTTGCCAGTAGGTGCAGTCGATTGGTGCGTTTGGCCGATGGTTTGATTGCAGCCGATGAAGCCGGGGGCTCGCTAGATGGCTGAGCCCCGCCCCGCCAACTGGATAGAGAATTTCCGAATTGCCGTCGTTATTGCCCGGCGCGAATTGCGGGGCCGTAAACGTGGAATGGGTGTCTTTTTGTTATGCCTGATTTTGGGCGTAGGGGCTGTTGCCAGTGTTGGAACATTGAGCAGGTCAGTGCTTTCCGGTCTGGACGCGGAAGGCAGTGTCTTGCTGGGTGGTGATGTTGCCCTGAGATTACATAGCAGAGCATTTACCCTGGAAGAACGCAATTGGATCAAATCTGGCGCTACAGGATTGTCCAATGTCATGAGCCTACGCGCTATGGTTCGCCCTGAAGGCAATCGTGACAAGCGCAGACTGGTGGAGCTTAAAGTTGTCGATCAGGCTTACCCTCTGAATGGTGCTGTGGAGACCAGTTCATCAAAATCATTGCATTCTTTACTGGAAAACCGGAATGGCGTGTGGGGGGCTGTGGCTGATCCCAATCTGTTCCGCCATTTGGGGTTGGAGCCGGGAGGCAGAATAAAGCTTGGAGAAGCTATAATAGAGTTGCGCGCCGAAATGGTGCATGAACCTGACAGGGTTGCCAGTGTGTTGAGCTTCGGCCCGCGCTTGATGATTGCCAGTGAGGCCTTACTGGAAACTAAACTGGTTCAACCCGGAAGCCATGTTCACTACATGATGCGAGCAACCTATGGCTCGGATTTTCAATTTTCTGCGTGGAAAGAAGTTTTGCTGGAACAGTTTCCGTCTGCCGGATGGCAGGTGCGTAATGTGGAAGAAGCGGCACCCGGTGTGCGCCGCTTTATTGATAGGCTTGGATTGTTCCTGACTTTTATTGGACTGACGGTATTGCTGGTTGGCGGGGTTGGCGTTGCCAATGCTGTGTCGTGTTATTTGGAGGAACGTGCAGGTACCATTGCCACACTCAAGTGTCTCGGCGCACCGCTACAGATGATTTTCCAAACCTATATGTTGCAAGTCATGGTAATGGCAGTACTGGGGACGCTCTGTGGGTTGGTGCTTGGAACGTTAGGCCCCATACTGGTATTGCAAGCCATCAGTGATTTATTGCCCGTACCACCTGTTGTCGGGTTTTTTTGGAAGCCGACTATCGTTGCCGCAGCATTTGGATTGCTGGTCGCCTTTACGTTTGCACTTTGGCCTGTTGCCCGGGCGCAGACGATTTCACCTGCGCAATTGTTTCGAGACAGCATAGCACCTTCAAGTGCAGAGCCTGGACGACGCGCGCTGGTGATGGTGCTTGTCGGTGTGGTTTTGCTAGGAGGGCTGGTTTATATCGCGGCAGAAGACAACTACTTTGCCTCGTGGTTTATTGGAGGCTC
>JABJOR010000402.1 GCA_018664265.1 Rhodospirillales bacterium | reverse complement strand
TTAATGACAATTTGACTCTTGCAATGCAGGGTGATGCAGAAGCTCAATACAAAGTTGGCAATGCTTATTGTTGTTCGCCTAAGGAAGAAACGGGCAGGTTTTATAATACGAAATTGTCTGTAGATTGGCTTTGTGCCTCTGCACATCAAGGACATTCTCCAGCCATGTATAAACTCGGTAAAATTTTTTCTGGTGATGTTGTTGATGGTGTGCGGCTTTTGCGCCGTGCTGCAATGAGCATCGCGGGTTCAACAACAAATCCTGCGATCGCATATACGTGGCTGCGTCAGGCCGCTGATCAGGGCGTTGAAGAAGCCCGAGTTGAAGCCGATACCGTATGGAGCGACCTTTCCCAACTAGAACGCCTCAACGCCACCGAATCCTGGAAAAAGGGATTGAATGCTCCGTGTTTATGGGACGATGTCATGGGAAACCACTGACCTTCTCAAGCTGGCCTGTCGCGTTGAACTATAAACTATATTGAGCTTCTCTTTTTCAGAAAAGTATACGACTATGATTCATCTTTGATACATTGTTTGATTTTGCATAACGAAAATGATGGAGTGAATAATGGAGAACGAAGATCATATGAAGTGGCCGGATGGGAAAAAATTCGCGGTCATGGTGACATTTGATTTTGATGCAGAATCCATGTGGTTTTCAGAAGATCCTACGGCAATGCGCAAGCCGTCAATTCTGTCGCAGGGCACCTATGGCCCACGGCGCGGTATTCATAAAGTCCTTGAAACACTTCGCTATTTCGAAGTTCCGGCCAGTTTCTATGTTCCTGGCTGGACAGCTGATAAGCATCCTGGTGCTATCGAAGCTGTCTTGAAGCATGGCCATGAGGTTGGACACCATGGTCATATGCATGCCTGGATTGACCCGGATGATCCGGACGGTGAAATCGAAGAAATGGATAAAGGCCTTGAGGCTCTGAAAAAACTTGGCGTTGTGCCAAAAGGCTACAGGGCACCGGCAGCCAGCTCCAGCGAGATGACTCTTGAGCTGGTTCGGGATCGCGGTTTTCTTTATAATAGCGGATTTCTTGATGATGTTTATCCTTATCGACATACGCTGGTTGATGGAAGCAAAGGGCCTGTCGAATTGCCGTTTCATTGGAATCTTGATGATTCGGCAATTACATATTTCAATTTTGATACTCAACCGGGTATTTTCCCGAACGCCCATATTCTCGATGTGTGGAAAGAAGAAATAAATGTCATTCGAGAGTGGGGGGCGTTGGCAAATATAACCTTGCACCCGCAACTGATCGGTCGACCAAGCCGGATGACATTGTTTAAGCATTTTCTTGATTATATACAGAGCTTTGACGATGTATGGTTTGCGACAGGGACACAGGTTGCAGAAGCATTTGAAACGTTTGAAAACACTCAGGAACAATAAGGATAAATAGGATGACTTCTAACAAATTAACGACAGCACCTTCTGGCCCGTCCCGGACATTTCTGGACTATCCGCTTGAGCTTGATCTGGATGCGTTAGACGCCGATATAGCAGTTCTCGGTATTCCTTTTGGTATGCCCTATTCAACTGATGCCATGGCGAACGATCAAAGTTGCGCTCCAGATGCGCTGCGCCAGGCTTCCGAAGATTCAAGCTATACTCGCAATCATTATGATTTTGATCTTGGCGGATACCTGCTTGATGGTCGAAACATCAAGATCGTGGATTGTGGTAATGTCAGCGCAGATATGTCCGACCATGGTGAGCACTACCGCCGTGCCGAAATGGCCGCCCGAAAAATTTTCAATACTAAAGCTACGCTTGTTACACTGGGGGGTGATCACGGAATTCCAATTCCGATATTTCGGGCATTGGAAGAGTTCGGTGAAACAGTAACGTTGGTTCATGTGGATGCCCATCTTGATTGGCGTGAAGATGTTAATGGTGAGCGAGATGGATATTCCAGCCCAATTCGCAGAGCGTCCGAAATGGACTGGGTTGGTCCAATTGTGCAAATAGGTATGCGCGGAATAGGCAGTGCCCGCGCCGGAGAAGTCGAGGATGCCAAAGCCTATGGCTGTGACATTATCGATGCTTATGAGATGCACGACATCGGTATGAAGGCTGTTCTTGATCGTATCCCGGATGGCGGCCCTTATTATTTAACGATAGATGCTGACGGAATTGATCCAACCATAATGCCGGGCGTCATGTCACAAACTCCGGGCGGGCTCAATTGGCTCCAGTCACGTGAATTGGTCCATGGCCTTGTGAACAAGGGGCGTGTTGTTGGTATGGACATTGTTGAAATCGCACCAAGCAGAGATGTCGGCAAGACAACAATGGATCACGCTGAACGGTTAATTTGCAACTTTATTGGGGCAACAGTTCGTGCCGGTTATTATGATTGATTTTTTACAGGGTAATTTAAATATGGAATTTTGAGTGTGAGAGGAAGGTGCTTCACATCAATAAAGATCATTATTAAATGTCTATTAGGTATTATATGATTACCCTGTTTTAAATTTACCCTATTTCAAGAGACTAGAATGATATCCTCTGCCTACAAGTTTATTTATTTGCATACGCCTAAGACGGCAGGGAATTCTATACAATCATTACTGCTTCCACTCAGTGATGACGCGAAGACGTATCACGAGGACACGCCGGATTTTCTACGGTCTTCTAATACGTTTGAAGTGATTGGCGAGATAACCACACATAAACATGTGGGGATTTCATGCTATGCTGAAGCGTTGGGATCAAAACTGTCTGATTACAAAATTATAATTAGTCGGCCCTAAAAAAGCACTCGAAGCCATAGCTATAAAGGATTCCCATCTCTTTTAGCGTGTTGTAAACTG
>JABJOR010000401.1 GCA_018664265.1 Rhodospirillales bacterium | reverse complement strand
TGGCAGCGCGTATTGCCAGTTTGGCGCCGGGTGATCTGAACCGTGTATTCTTCACAGGTGGTGGTTCGGAAGCTGTTGAGTCAGCCTGGAAATTGCTTCGTCAATACTTTGCCGAAATCGGCCAGCCACAACGCCGCAAAGTTATTTCACGTACCCTTGCCTATCACGGCACATCTATGGGTGCGCTCTCTATTAATGGCCTGTCAGACATTCGCAATATTTTTGAGCCACTGGTTCCCGGTGTGCGCCATGTGGAAAATACCGATGCCTATCGCAGCCATCTTATGCAAGAAGGCGATACCAGTGCAGACTTTGGTAAAAAATGTGCGTTCGAGATTGAACGCGCAATCCAGATCGAAGGTGCAGAGACAGTAGCAGCCGTCTATCTGGAGCCTGTTCAGAATTCCGGTGGCTGTATTGTTCCACCAGAAGGGTATTTTCAGGAAGTCCGCAAGGTTTGTGACAAGTACGGTGTGAAGCTGGTATCCGATGAAGTTATCTGTGCTTTTGGTCGTCTCGGCCATATGTTCGGTGCTCAGCGATTTAATTATCAACCTGACATCATCACTTGTGCCAAGGGCCTGACTAGTGGTTACGCGCCCATGGGTGCCATGATTGTCTCTGATCATCTGATGGAGCCATTCCTGAAAGACGACGCCACCTTCCTGCACGGTATTACATTCGCCGGGCATCCTGTGGCTTGCGCCGTTGCCATGGCCAATCTGGATATCTTTGAGGACGAAGACATTCTTGGCAATGTTTTGAAGAACGAGCCTTATTTCAAAGAAGTGCTGGAAAAACTCTATGAGCTTCCCATCGTTGGCGATGTTCGTGGTGCCGGGTATTTTTGGGGTATTGAAATGGTCAAGAATAAAGCCACCAAAGAGATGTTCACGGACGAGGAAGCCGCTGATCTGATCTTTGATTTCATCTCAAACCGTTTGTATGAAGAAGGCCTGATTTGTCGTACAGATGATCGTGGGTCTCCGGTTATTCAGCTCTCACCACCACTGGTTTGTGGTCCTGCCGAGCTGAAGGAAATTGGTGATACCCTGTACAAGGTTCTTAGCGAGGCCTCAGAGCGTATGAAAAGCCTTTAAGACCTTCATTTTATATACGTACAACCCTACCCCTATGGTGGGGTTGCACGTATACTGCCAATCACTATAGACAATGCATTCTATATTTATGGAAAGGATTACTCATGGAAGAAGCCGAAGCTTTTCTAGCCCAGCATCCCGAGGTCAGATTTCTTGATGTGTTTATGTATGATCTGAACGGGATCATTCGCGGCAAACGCGTCGATATTTCCATGATCAAGAAGCTCTATAAATCCGGCTTTCCTATTCCCAGTTCCAACGTATTTCTGGATGTCACCGGGGAAAATACCAACCCCGATGGTCGCGGTGACCAAGATGGTGACCCGGATGGTCTTTTAAAACCCATCCCCGGTACTTTAAGCAAGGTTCCCTGGCTGGAAGACGACATTGCCCAGGTGTTGACGACCATGACCGATGAAGATGGCGTGCTGTCCTTTGAAGACCCGCGCAATGTGCTTATCCATGTTATGGAACAAGTTAAAGCGCAAGGCCTGAACCCTGTTGTGGCCTGTGAGCTAGAATTCTATCTGATGGATATGGAGCGTGCTCCGGACGGGGGACCGATTGCGCCCACCATGCCAAAAAGCGGGCGCAAGCCAACGGGCTATCAGGTTTACAGCATGGACGAGATCGACCAGTTCTCGGATTTCTTCCGCGATGTGGTTGAAGCTTGCGACGTACAAGGTATTCCGGCAGGGCCAGCCTCGGCTGAATATTCTGCGGGGCAGTTCGAGATCAACCTGAACCATGTGGATGACGCTGTTTCCGCCTGCGATCACTCGGCGCTTTTACAGCGCGTTATTCGCGGTGTGGCTATCAAGCATGGTTTCGAAGCGACGTTTATGGCCAAGCCTACGTTAGAGGGCTCAGGTAATGGTCTGCATATTCATTGCAGCATGCTCGATAACGACGGCAACAATATCTTTGATAATGATGGCGGTGCGCAAGGCACGGACGAACTGCGTTATGCCATTGGCGGGATGCTGGAAACCATGCATGAAGGCATGGCGATTTTTGCCCCCAATATAAATGCTTTTCGCCGTTTTGCTCCGGGCTCCTATGTTCCGACCTGTCGTGCTTGGTCTTATAACAATCGCTCAACGGCGCTTCGGGTTCCCGGTGGGGATGCAATTGCCAGACGATTTGAGCACCGCATTGCCGGGGCTGATGCTAATCCGTATCTGGTTATGGCGGTAATGCTGGCAGGTGCGCTGCATGGAATTAAAAACAAAATTGAACCACCGGAATTTTCAACCGGGGATGCAACACTTCACACAGATTCGACGATCCCAAGCTCTATGCAACAGGGACTGGATTGTCTGGGGCAGGCAAAGGTTCTTCCCGGAATTATGGGCGAGCTTTATTTGAGCCGGTACGCCCAAGTGAAACAATTTGAGTATGATCGCTTTCTCAGAGAAACGATCAGTTCGAAAGAATATGAATGGTACATGCTGAGCAGGTAAGCCTAGCAGAATTGTGAATTTGGAGAACACATATGGAAAGAACACATAACTGGACCACAGAGCAATGGGTTGAAGCAGACAAGGATCACCATCTGCATCCCTTTACCAGTTTTACCGAACAAAAAGATACGGGTAGCCGGATCATAACCAAAGCAAATGGCGTCTACATTTCAGACTCTGAGGGTAATGAGTTTCTGGATGGCATGGCTGGTTTGTGGTGCACGAATGTGGGTTATGGTCATAAAGAACTGGCCGACGCAGCCTATAAACAGATGCTGGAACTACCGTTCTATAATACGTTTTTCAGAACTGCGACCATGCCGTCTGTTGAATTGTCTGCCGTATTGGCAGAACTCACCCCAGAAGGTTTGAACCACGCATATTTTGCCTGCTCAGGATCAGAAGACAACGACACTGTTGTACGTATGGTTCG
>JABJOR010000400.1 GCA_018664265.1 Rhodospirillales bacterium | reverse complement strand
GCGTTCAGTATCATCCAGAATTCGATTTGTTCCATATGGCAAGGCTTGCCGTCATGTACAGTGATATTATGCTGGAAGGGGGTTTTCATAACTCATTGGATGAAATCAAAGTTCATGCTGCCATGATGGAAGATCTGTATAATAATCCGTCCCGGTTTGATTTGGCTTGGAAACTGGGTATCGATAAAGATGTGCTTGATGATGAAATAAGAACCCTTGAAATTAGTAATTGGGTAGAGCATCTGGTTTTGCCGTATATGGCCACCAAAGACTGATCGAATTCATGGGGTTTCTTAGTTAAAAGTGCATTTTCTCAATTAATTTCTCATTTTGAGAATTAATAAAAGAAAATAATGATATTTAATTCTAAAATCTTACATAAAGCACCATTTATAAGACTTAGTCTTATTCTAAAAAATGGCATGGATGTTGCTACTATAGGGTTAAGGAATTTGTTTATATTCCATGCGCGAAATTGAGGCGAGGTTGTTGGAACAAAAATAAACCGGAATTGACAAATTGTCCTTACAATTCCGGTTTGGACAGGCGGCACTGACTCTCCCCCGGGTTTGCCGCCTGTCCCTATTTATAAGCTGATTATAAGCTGAAAATCTTGACTTGATGCTCTGTCATTGCCTGATATAAGGACTTCATGACAAACATACACCCTAATGAATTTGGCGAAATTCGCTCTGTGCTATTACGCCATGCACGTGACGCCTTTGGCGCTGATCAACGTATTGGCGCTCAGTGGCAGGAACTCAATTATACGGCAAAGCCGGATAGTGAAACGGCATTGGTCGAATACGACGCCTTTGCATCCCTGATTGCTAAAACAGGTTGTGATATTCACTACTTGCCACTCGATGAAAATCTGACGCTTGATTGTATCTATGTTCGCGATGCTGCCTTTCCGGTTCCCGGTGGTGTCGTGTTGTGTAATATGGGCAAACCGGCTCGTTCAGACGAACCTGCGGCAATTGCACGCTATCTGGAAGCAAATGGCATTCCTGTAAAAGGCTTCATCGAAGGCGAGGGACGACTTGAAGGCGGCGATATTGTCTGGCTTGACGGCCGGACTGTTGTTGTTGGTGAAGGGTATCGCAGTAATGCAGAAGGCATCGCTCAGCTCAAAGCTTATCTGGGTGACAGCGTTGATGACTTTATCGTGGTTCCGTTGCCTCATTGGGATGGCCCATCGGATGTCTTTCATTTGATGTCCATGATCAGCCCTATAGATAAAGACCTGGCTGTTGTTTATTCCAAACCCATGCCATCAAACTTTCGCAACTGGTTGTTGGATCGCGGCATGGAGTTCGTCGAGGTTCCCGATGAAGAGTTCTACGGCATGGGATGCAACGTTCTGGCTATTCGCCCGCGTGAAGTCATTATGATTGCCGGAAACCCCATTACGCGAAAAAGACTGGAAGATGCTGGCGTAACAGTGCATGAATACACAGCGCAAGAAATCAGCCTTAAAGGGTTGGGTGGTCCGACATGTTTAAGCCGCCCTCTGGTAAGAGCGTAATTTTGATTTATTGATTTAGGGCCGATAGAAGAACATGCCTCAGAACATCGGAAGAACCGTCATAAAAGTTGTCGTCTGGTCCTTGGTCATAGGCCTGCTGCTTGCTGCCTTTGATATCAAGCCACAACTTCTTCTCGAAGGACTTGGTGAAACAGTACAGAGCATCTTCGATCTGGTCGCCGGGTTTATTGAATGGACAGTACCATACATCATGCTGGGCGCTGTTGTTGTGATTCCGATCTGGCTAATCGTGACTGTCGTCCGTATTGCGCGCGAGAAGACAGGATCAAACCGAAATCGCTAACCGAATGACCAGTCGTTAACAATACCTGCCTATTGTTGGTCCGTTACGATGATCGCCTGATCGCGCACTATTCGTCCTGCTGGTATTTTGGTGTCACCAGATATTAAACGCTTCAACATTTTGGCTTTTTTCTTTCCGGTGACCTGCCAGAGAATGCATTTTGTTGCGTTTATTGTATCGTACGTAAACGTTAGTCGTTCATACCGATTGTAAACCTGGCTTGTTGCAACGTAGCTGTCTGAATTTTTTAGCACAGGATCTTTGGGTATCAAGGACGCTGTATGACCATCTTCACCCAACCCCAGATGGATTAAATCAAAGCAGGGTGGTGTGCCAGTATGCTTTCGAACAAGCGTCTCATAGGTCTCAGCAGCTTTCCATGATGACAGAGTTGCAACCTGCATGGCATAGACTTGCGCAGGCGGTATTGAAATATGATCAAGCAGGTGTGTCTTCAGGTTGTTGTAATTTCTGTTCTCATCACCATCGGGGGCAACGCGCTCATCAACTTGAAAAATATGCACTTTGTCCCAAGGCAACGTTAAAGTGGAGAGTCTTTGAAATAATGGAATTGGTGTAGAGCCGCCACTAAAAGCAATGGTGAATTTTGCGTGCTGGTTTATAGCCTGCATCATATGATCGGCAATAATATTTGCACATTTGTCCGCTACGGACTGGGCATCAATGCAAGTTTCAATCTTCATGAATTCACACCTACAAGTGGTTTGGGCCAGGCAGGATCGCGAAATTGCTGTATTTCAATTTGATATCCATCCGGGTCTCGCAGGAAACAATGGTAGATATTAAACTTGGTATTTTCACTTGGCGGGGCATCAAAACGTACGCCTTTTGATTTTAACTTTTCATACCAACCATCAACATCACTTGTTACCAAAGTCACAATAATGCCTTCCGGGTTAGAGGGACGTTGCTCATTACATGCACAGATACCAAGGAAAGCATTTGGGCTGACCTGAAAAATTTTACAACTCCCCTGATCCAGTGTCAGCTGTAGCTCAAGGAATTCACTATAAAACTGAACGCTGCCTTCCAGGTCGCGGGTGTAAAGAAAGGTAACCTGCTGATTGAACATAAGGTTTTTATCCTGCTTGTTTTGCAGAAAACTTCGACCACACCAGATCGGCTGTCATCAAATCAAGGTGCGCCCCACCACCGTTCTTGAAGACAGTGATGTCATCATCGGATGTGCGACCTTGCGCGCCATTGCAAAGATCATAGAAGTCGGCTTTGACGTCAGCTTCTGTAATGATGCCATTTGCGATGGGGATCATCATCTCGCCAATGTCATGGATCGTGGTCTTGCGGGAATCAACAAAGATTTTACCTTTTTGCAAGACTGCATCATCGGCTTCGCGCATGTCTGGCCTGAAGGCCCCGATCAAATCTACATGGGTGCCGGGGGTAATCCACTCGCCTTTGAGAACCGGATTAACAGACATGGTTGCCGTTGAAATCATATCAGCTTGTCCAGCGGCCAGTGGTAAATCAGTCACTGCCGATGTGGCGTAACCTTTGTCTGACATCTCGTTAGCAAGCGCCTCTGCATTGTCCGCATTGCGGCTCCAGATTGTAATTTGTTCCAGATCAGGAAAGATTGCACTGTAGGATTGCACCAGCGAGCGCGCCAGTGTACCGGACCCTATGATTAAGACTTTTTTGGAATCAGATCGCGCCAGATAACGAGCCCCCAACATACTGTCAGAAGCTGTCTTCCATTTGGTCAGAAGCACACCATCAAGAAAGGCTGAAATTGAACCAGTTTCGTCATCATAGAGAATAACAGCCCCATGGATAGTCGGTATGGGTGGGGTGTGTCTGGCATTGGGTGGGAAGACCGTAACAGTTTTAAGTCCCAGTCCCAAACCCGGTATCCACGCTGCTCGATTAAGCATGGCGTTCTCACCTTGCTTGAGTAATAAATCGCCAATATCAGCCCGAGGTTTCCTATGACCTTCATCAAGGGCCGTGACGACATCGTTCCAGGTCATATCCTGATCAATATCGTCATGGGTGATAAACGGGATGCTTGTCATAAAATGCCTTTTTAGCTAACGGTGATCAGTTCACCATGTTTGTCACACGCGCTTGTACATAATTCCAGTACAGCTTTTGCAACCACTTCAGGTGCCTTTACGGTTTCCGGTTTTTCGCCGGGATACGCTTCGGCGCGCATGCGGGTTCGGGTTGCTCCGGGATTGATGAGGTTCGCCTTGATATTGGTTTTCAAAATTT
>JABJOR010000399.1 GCA_018664265.1 Rhodospirillales bacterium | reverse complement strand
ATTCGATTAGTTGCAGTTTACAACACGCTAAAAGAGATGGGAATCCTTTATAGCTATGGCTTCGAGTGCTTTTTTAGGGCCGACTAATTAACATAATGCCGTAGCGCTTGATCAGTTGCCCGGTAAAGAAGCCTGGGGCAAACATGAAGAATGTGTGCCACTGGATAATGAAGGCAGCATCATTGAATTCAAAGCCACAGACGATCATGGACAATGGTGTAGCTGTCATCACCAGCATCATCAGCCCATAGCCCGCCATGGCTGAAATCAGGGCAATCAGGCATTGCGGCTGGCGGATGATTTCCAGCAAAGGTCGTCCACCACTGAAGGATATGTAACGAGGCGGTTTGGGAATATTGAGAAATATAAGAACAAAAGCAGTTACAGCAGCCAGTATTGCGACAGCCAGATACGTTCCGGCAAACAGATAGGGGGTAAATAAGTCTATACTGAGCTTGGCGATTTCCGGGCCGAGCAGAGCCGCTACAATGCCACCCGTTAAAACATAGGCGATGGCGCGAGGACGAAACGCATTATCGGAAACATCAACAGCCGCAAACCGGAAGAATTGCCAAAAGGCATTATGGGTTCCAATCAGAAGGCTTGCTACACACAACATACTGAAGGATTGGGCATAGGCGATAGCGTAAACGCCTAGTATGCCCCCTGCTATGCCAATAAATTGTCCCAGAATAAACCCGATACGGCGCCCAACCTTTGCCATGATCAGGGACGCGGGGATAGCCACAAACATGGTTGCCGTTAGCTGTAAAGCCAAGGGAATGGTTGATAGGGCCGGATCATCAGCCAGCATTTTCCCTGCCAGCATGCTGACGGTCATCAGTGCAGCAAGCCCTGTGAAGGACAGGGCTTGGCCGATGGACAATATTAATACGTTGTGGCGCGCCTGATTCATATCTCTGCCCTAATCCCTCTTCACGGCAGAGGCAACTGAATTTTTTAAGAGGTTGTAGCGTGGCGTTTCATACGCAGCACAAAAGCTGCAATCAACAGGAGTATTGCCGGGGCAGCGACGGTCAGATTAACCGCATTCCAGCCAAGCCAGCTCAATAGAGCGCCGGAGCCGAAGCTGGCGATGGCTGTGGTTCCAAATACCATGGTATCGTTAAATGCCTGAACCTTGGCACGTTCCTGAGGCGCGTAGGTTTCTGTCAACAGCGAGGTTCCACCAACAAACATAAAGTTCCAGCCCACGCCCATTAAGACCAATCCAGTCCAGAAATGCATCAAGGTGATACCGGACAGGCTCACTGCCATACTGATTAAGGCCAGAAATGCCCCGGTCATAATGATGGCTGTCATGCCAAAGCGTTTAATCAAGTGTCCTGTGATAAACCCCGGTGCAAACATAAAGAAGGCATGCCATTGAATAACAAAGGCAGAATCATTGAATTCAAAGCCACAGGATTGCATGGATAACGGCGTTGCCGTCATCACCAAAACCATGATGCCATAACCAACCATGCCGGACATCAGGGCAATGAGAAACGCGGGTTGTCTGGCTATCTCCAACAGTGGACGGCCACCACGGAAATTCCAGTTTTCAGGTGGCTTTGCAATGGCCAGAAACTGAAGAAAGATGATATTGAGAACATTCATGCAACAATACGCCAGATACGTCCCTGCATAGAGTACCGGGCTGAATAAACCGACACTAAGTTTGGCAAGTTCAGGCCCTATGAGAGCCGCAAGGATACCTCCAGCCAGGACATAGCTAATAGCCCGTGGGCGATAACTGGCTTCGGTAGCATCTGCAATAGCAAACCGGCTGAGTTGCCAGAACCCCTGATGGGCACCAATCAGGAAGCCTGACAGGCATAACAGCTCAAAGGACTTGGCGTAGAGCAATGCATAGGCTCCGATCAGGCCACCAAGAATACCGATGAACTGACCTATGGTAAAACCAGCCCGCCTGCCGACCTTTGCCATGATCATGGATGCTGGTGTTGCAAACAGCATTGTTGCTGTCATCTGAACGGCCATGGGTAATGTGGCATAGGCTGGATTATCAGCCAGAACCTGCCCGGCAAGGGAAATAATGATCGTAACCATGACCATCCCGGTCACGGAGAACCCCTGGCAGGAAGCTAGAACAAGCACGTTGCGGCGTTCTGTATTTATGTCCATCACAGCCAGTCAGGTTAAATTGAGGATTGTTTTAGCCTAGATCAATCTAACCTCAAATGGAAACATTTGAGGTTAGATAATTTGATCGCTTTCAATAAGATAGAGCAATTTACCTGTCCTCAATTGAGTTCAGGGTGCTCTAGAACGGGATGTCGTCATCCAGATCAGCGTTTCCGCCAGCAAAGCCGCTATCGGGCGTATCCCAATCCGGGGAGCCGCCACCGCCACTGCTGCTGCCGTCGTAGCCGCCGCCTGATCCGCCACCATCACCGCCACTGCGGCTATCAAGCATGGTCAGGTTACCGTTGAAGCCTTGCAGGACCACTTCGGTGGTATACTTTTCGATACCATCGTTGCCTGTCCATTTGCGGGTTTGCAGTGAACCTTCTACGTAGACTTTGGAGCCTTTCTTCAAAAACCGCTCAACAATACCGGCCAGACCTTCATTGAAGACGACAATTCTGTGCCACTCGGTTTTCTCACGACGTTCACCAGTTGATTTGTCTTTCCAGCTTTCAGATGTGGCAATGGAAAAATTAGCAATTTTAGCACCAGCCTGGGTGTTGCGAATTTCCGGGTCACGACCGAGATTTCCAACCAGAATAACTTTGTTAACACTGCCTGCCATGGGGGTACCTTTCGTTGACTGTAATTTGATGCAGACTTTAGGACATAGCCGTTCTCAACACCATCCCTAATGCGTGTTATTTCTGATCTTGGTTCTGAACTTAATTCTTGAGATAACGATCAATGATTTCTTGTAATGCACCGGACTTTTTCACGACTTCAAGTGATAAGTTAATAAGATCCAGATCGTTCTGGCTGGTTGACACGTGCCCTAGCAGAAAATGGACATATCCTTGATAAAGATTGATGGGGTGAAATTCGACATTTTCTTCCTGATTGTTTTCCCGGGCACTGTTGATCAGGCCAACAGGGTCTCCAATTACCATGTCAATTCTATTCTTAACCAGCATACCGATCCTTTGTCGATTGCTGTTGACCATGGAAAGTTGCTTTTGGAATTCTTCATCTTTTTGAAGTTGCCCATATTCAGGCCCATACCAAGATCCGTTAATGGCACCAATCATAACGTCTTGGCCTATCATGGATTGCAGGTCTTTATAAGGATATTGGGCACTTTCTCCCTTGCGGACAATCGCGCCCAAAACCTCTTCACGGTAGGATTGAGTAAATTTCCCGTACTTTT
>JABJOR010000398.1 GCA_018664265.1 Rhodospirillales bacterium | reverse complement strand
CCACGGCTGCGGTCAAACCTGCGCTGATATCCCACGCCGGCAGGACGTGGTTAACCGGCGCATGGTCATGACCACCGCCAGCCCATGACTCATCTAGTTCAGCAGCTTTCTGATTGTCTACATTTTCGGTGTTGGTGGGTTTATCCGCCATCACAGCCTCATCTTCCGGTTTGAAATGCGGGTCAGCGTTGCTTGTCACGAACAACAAACATCTTCACAGACCTCGAGTGATGCTTACTTTACACGCAAGCCCCTGAATTTGGAAGTGGATATGGCAAATATAGACTGATTTCTGTGGATAACCACTATATCTGGGGCGTTTTAAGGCTCAGAACAGATGCTGCCCACCTGTGACCCAGATTTCGGTGCCAGTCACGTAGCTGGCATCCTCGGAACACAGATAATAGATCGTTCCCGCCACATCTTGCGGCGAACCCATGCGATCAAGCGGAATACGCGGGATCAGAGCCTCATATTCAGGCTGAATCATGGAAGTTTCGATCTCGCCCGGTGCCACTGCATTGACCCGAACGTCGAGGGCGGCAAATTCATTGGCCATTTCCCTAGTCAGGGCCGATAGCGCCGCCTTGGAAATAGAATAGGCTGACCAGGCAAAGGGGTGGATTTTATGCCCGGCAATGGAGGTCACATTGACGATAGAGCCCTTGCCACGATGCAAGGGTGCCGCAAAGCCACGCGCCAGACGCAGGGCCGCATAAAAGTTAATCTCGAAGACCTCTTTCCAGGCATCCAGATCACCGTTCAGACAGCCAAGGCGTTCCTTGTAGGGCGTTTTCGGCGACATCCCGGCGTTGTTTACAAGCGCATGGATAGGCCCGTCACCAACGACCTTGTTCACTTCATCAATAAAATTGGAAACGCTATTTGGGTCAGACAGATCGGCAGGAAAATGGCAGGTCCAGTTTTCATCCCGACCACATTCATCCGGCGTGTCCTCGCGCGAACAGGTGATAATCTTCCAGCCCCGCTCCAAGAAACACCGCGCCGTATGATGACCAATCCCGCGACTGGCCCCGGTAATAATAACAGTTTTACGTTCTTCATCCATGAGGCGAAATTAATCCAAAGTGTGGGGAGTTACCAGCGGATAAAGTTCAATTTGTTTTGATTTTGGCTTAAGTGATATTGCGACTATGCAATTGCAGCAACATCATGACACTTTATCCATTGCATCCAGAGTTTCCTGCAATGAGCGTCTAGCACCCGTTTGTAAATATTCCATAGCCCGAAGGGCTGCTTCATGCGCTTCCAGATTGGAGCCCGCGACACAATCTTCGATTACTCTGCAAAAATAATCGGATTGATGACCATCTACAAAGGTGTAGTGAACGCAAACATCTGTCAGACCACCACACAGCAATAAGGTATCAATCTTCAAACCACGCAGTAATATTTCAAAATCAGTGCCAAAAAAAGCAGAATACCTGCGTTTTTTGATCAGGTAATCTGTTGGCCTGAAATCTAGTTCCTTAGCGGATATTTCTGTATCCGGGTCACCTTCCAGCAAATGAATATCTTCATCGCCATCCAGTTCACGCCCAAAATCAACCAGGTTTGCCCGATGAACTTCCTGAAGAAAGATAACAGGTATGTTGCATTCACGAGCTTTATCGATTGCAAGGCGTGATTGGGCCATCCGGCTATCATAATCAGGCATTGAGGCAATTGCCTCATCTTCTCGATCAACGAAAAGTTCACCCTGTATATCAATTACGATAAGAGCAGCCTGCCCTTCTATCAATTCACGCTTGGACCGTTCTATGCCTGTCATCGTATTCCACCCAGATAAATTCCAAAGATTGATAGCAACTACTCACGAATATACATCTTGCCGATACAGAAATGATATGCCAGAAGTATTTCGTTTAACAGCCTCTCATTGTCTATGCTAACCTCCTCCCATGTGTGGCAGATTTGAACTCGACGCCAAGGCTGAAGTATTCAAGAAACGCTATAAGTTGAAGCGGCCTCCTGCTATGCCCAATACGCCGGAGGTCAGGCCGACGGATTTGTCGGTTGTCGTGAATGGGAAGCGTGAGGCTGTTTTGCTGGGGTGGGGATTTCCGTCGGAGTGGGACGGTAAGCCGTTGTTTAATGCCCGGGCGGAGACTCTGGCTGATAAGCCCAGTGTCTGCCCTTATCTGGAGCAACGCTGCATTGTTCCTG
>JABJOR010000397.1 GCA_018664265.1 Rhodospirillales bacterium | reverse complement strand
TGATGGATGAAAAGGATTTTGATCCTGATAGTATTCGAGAACGATTGTGGATGAACGATTCTTGTTTGGTCGCTCTACAGCAGGATGCTCATGTGATCGGGTTGCATTCCTACACTCACCCAACCCGAATGAAAGAACTATCCGCATCTGAGCAGCATTTAGAGTACAAGAAAAACACAGAGCATCTTGGAAAAGTTTTGGGAAATCGCCCTGTTTGTATGTCACACCCATGTAACTCTTATAATGATGTAACTCTTTCTGCTCTAAAGAAATTGGGGATACAAGTAGGTTTTCGAGCGTATATGGATACCGTACCTTCCTGGACGCAGCTTGAATACCCTCGGGTGGATCACGCGATGATAATGAGAGAAATTAAAGCATGAAAATCACAGTATTTACGAATAACCAACCGCGCCATATTGCGTTAATCGAAGCCCTTTCTGACATTGCAGATGAAGTATTTGCCATTCAGGAGTGCAGTACCGTGTTCCCTGGTGAAATTGCGGACTTCTTTCAAAAATCAGAAATTATGCAAAAATATTTTGCACATGTGATTTCAGCAGAAGAACAAGTATTTGGGGATGTTCGGTTTTTGCCAAAGAACGTCCGTTCTATTTCAATTAAGTCTGAAGACCTGAGTATGGTCCCGCTAGAAAAATTTGGCCCGGCATTATCATCTGATTATTATATAGTTTTTGGATCCAGTTTCATCAAAGGGCCGCTCATTGATTTTCTTGTTGATAATAGTGCCATCAATATTCACATGGGTGTCTCGCCATACTATCGCGGTAGTTCTTGCAATTTTTGGGCTCTCTATGATGGCAATCCAGATTTGGTTGGCGCGACAATTCATATGTTGTCTCGAGGACTGGATTCAGGGGGCATTTTATTTCATGCCATGCCAGAAAAAGGTAAGCACGATCCATTTGTATTTGGCATGAATGCCGTTCGTGCTGCACATGAATCTGTTGTAAAAGCCATTAAAGCCGGGACCTTGTTTTCTTCAGAGCCTTTGGCCCAGGATAGTAGCGATGAAATTCGCTACACGCGGAATTCCGAATTTACAGATGAGATAGCGGCTGAATATCTCAAAATAAAACTCTCTCCAGCAGGTCTTGAAGAGAAACTCAATTGTTCTTCTAAACACCTTTTGTATAATCACCATGAACTTGGTTAATCAAGATCGTAGTGCATGCATATGTACAGTCAATTTCAGGGGCATTTTAAAAATGCTTTCTGTCTTTGTGAAGAATAATATATTGACGGATGATTTTTCTGTATTAGGCGATAGGTCGGGATGAGTAAAAAAATCTTGGTGACAGGGGGCGCGGGTTACATTGGTAGTCATGCTGCTTTGGCGTTATTGGCCAATGGCTGGGACCCTATTATTCTTGATAACCTTTCGACAGGACATCAGAAACTTATACCTGATGGAGTTCCTCATGTTCTTGGAAATGTAGAGGACCCAGAACTTCTTTCATCAATATTTGAACAGCACGACATCGCGGGCGTTATGCATTTTGCCGGGTCAATAGTCGTCCCAGAGTCTGTAACTGATCCAATTGGCTATTATGAAAATAACACCATTGCTTCTCACACGTTAATTAAAGCATGTGTATGCGCCAATATCCGGGCCGTGGTTTTTTCTTCAACAGCGGCAGTATATGGTTGTCCGGAGGTTGGCACAGTTAGTGAAGATGCGCCGCTAAATCCCATCAATCCTTATGGCCGGTCCAAGCTGATGACGGAATGGATGCTTGAGGATGCTTCGAGAGCATGCGGTCTACCTTACGCGGCTCTGAGATATTTTAATGTAGCGGGTGCCGACACCAAAGGCCGAAGTGGTCAGGCTGGCCCCAATAGTACCCATTTGCTCCGTATTGCCTGTGAAACAGCATTGGGGTTGCGGCCAGATATATCTATTTTTGGTGATGATTATGATACCGAAGATGGAACCTGTGTCCGAGACTATATTCATGTTGAGGACCTCGTCTCCGCCCATGTTCTTGCTTTGGAAAAATTATTGGATGAGGGAGGCCAATTGGTTCTTAATCTTGGGTATGGGCACGGTGTTTCTGTAAAACAAGCGATAGAGGTTGTCGAACAAGTCGGCGATGTAACGTTACAGAAACGTATTGTTGCCAGGCGTGAGGGTGATCCCCCTGTTTTAATTGCCAATGCTGATCGCGCAAAGGCGGTTCTTGGTTGGAATGCAAAACATAATGACCTTTCGACAATAGTCCAAAGTTCATTATCCTGGCAGGCCGCTTTACCAAAATTCTTTGAAAACCAAGGGTAGTCGAAATTGGAAAATGCAATAGGCCAATGTTCATCTGGATTATATAATGTTTAATAAGCTATCCAATTTTACAGCATTCACGATCAGATGTTTACGTTATCTGGCAGTCGAAAAATCAATTTTTGTTGGTTTTTTGTTTCTGTCTGTCGCTGTAGCCTTAACAGAAGGCGTAGGCGTTTCCATGCTGGTTCCAATACTGGACTCACAATCTGGAGGTGCTACTTTTTCAGATGTTCCGATCTTAAAATATATATCCATTTATTTTGAGTCAATTGCCCCTGAGGAGCGATTGCAATATGCTGCTCTTGGATTGGGCGTACTATTGTTAGCGCGTGGTATCCTGCTGTATTGGGTTCAGGTTATTGGATCGCTAATACCATTACGTATGAAATATAATCTCACAGTGCGGGGGTACAACGCACTTGTTGATGTTGAATATCCATATATCACCGAAAATGACGTAGGCACCCTGTAAAATGGTTTGTCCACATGGGTCGCAGGGGTGGCCAACCTCTTGACTAATGTTGCCTCTGTTATTTGGAATATGTTGATCGTAATCGTTTATGTCGCTTTAATGATTTTATTGTCCTGGAAGATGACAGTTGTTTCTGTGGTTTTTATGGCGGTGATTTCATATCTTCTTAAATTATACTCTGCGGGACCGTTGCGTCGAGCTGGCAAAGCATTATCTGAACAGAATGGCCGCATAAACGAAAATATTTTTGAAACGATTACAGGTATGAAGTTGATTCGCCTGTCTGCTGCTGAACGTCTTATGGAAAAGTTGTTTACCAAAAATGTCGGAGACCTTATTGAAACTGAAACATTGGTAATAAAATATAGTGCGCTGACAAGTCCATTCTTGTCGACAGCAGTAGGAGTATTTGTATGTGTTCTTTTGTTCGGCGGTAGCGTACTGGGAAATGAAAGTGGAAACTGGCTGGGTAGCTTGTTAATGTTTTTGTTCTTGCTCATGCGATTGTTAGCGCCAGTCTCCAATATCAATGTTGCACGGTACCGAATTATCAACACCATGTATTTTCTTGATCAAATCGAGAATTTTCATATGGAAGCTAATTCCAAAGCACAAAAATCGGGTAAGAAAGACTTTGAATTCATTGATTCGAAAATTGAATTTAAGAATGTTGTATTTTCCTATCCAAATACAGATGAATCCGCAATTTCCAATTTGGATTTACGCATTCCAAAGGGAAAAATGACAGCTATAGTTGGCCCGTCGGGGTCCGGAAAAAACACGTTAATTTCACTGCTAACACGGTTTTACGACCCTCAGTCTGGATCTATTAATATTGGCGGTACACCAATTGAAGATTTTAATATTTCTGATCTGCGTCGAAATATCAGCGTCGTTAGCCAGGACATTTTTATATTCAATAACAGCATCAGCCGTAACATTTCTTTTTCAATGGAAGGGGTGTCACAGGATGATATTATCCGAGCGGCTAAGCTTGCAGCGGCTGATGAATTCATTCAAGAACTTCCAGAGGGGTACGATACCAAGGTCGGTGACCGTGGTATGAAACTGTCGGGAGGACAGCAACAGCGAATTGCCATAGCCAGGGCTATACTCCGTAATCCCGAAATTCTGATTATGGATGAAGCAACCAGTCAATTGGATACTTATACAGAAAAAGCAGTTCAAAACGCTGTCGAAACTCTCCGTGAAAACCGTACTGTACTTGTCATCGCACATCGCCTTTCGACTATTCGTCGTGCTGACAAAGTTGTTGTATTGTCGAAAGGTCAAGTCGTCGAAGAAGGGTCTCTGAACGAGTTGATGGACAAAAAAGGAATTTTCTGGAATATGGTCTCTCACCAAAATATGGACTTGATTGAAGAAAATGAACCTTCCGTGGCGGTAACAATTTGATGTCTGACTCGCGAAAACTTGTGGTCACGACCGTTCCTTTTGGTGCCTTTGATCCTACGCCGCAGGATTTATTGCGAGATGCAGGAATAGAGTTCGTGATCAACCCGTTAGGTCGTAAGCTGCAGTTAAACGAGGTCGCCGATATTATTCATGTTGCTGAAATCGTCATCGCGGGCACCGAGCCAATTACAGCAGCCGTTATGAATGCCTGCCCGGATTTAAAAGCCATTTGCCGTGTTGGTATCGGTCTTGACGGCGTGGATTTGACGGCGGCGCGAGAACGAAATATCAAAATATCCTATACGCCTGAGGCGCCTTCCCCCGCCGTTGCTGAATTAACCATTGGATTAATGATCGATATGCTGCGGAAAGTGACAAAAGCCGATCGCGATATTCGCGCTGGTACATGGTTCCGTAAGGCTGGACGTCGATTATCCGAATGCACGGTTGGTATAATCGGGTGCGGTCGTATAGGAGCCCGCGTAGCAAGACACATCTCAGGGGGCTTTCCTGAGGCTAAAGTCGTTGCGAATGATCTTTTTGAGAACCCTGATCTTGACGGGTTGGTTACGTGGGCATCAAAAGAAACAATCTATCGTGAATGCGATATTATTTCACTTCATACTCCTCTCAATGCTGAGACTAAGTACCTCGTTTCTAAACGTGAACTGGCGATGTTCAAAGACAATGCTATTTTGATAAACACTGCACGAGGTGGAATAGTGAATGAAGCTGACCTTGCCGAAGCGTTACAACAGGGCCTGCTACAGGCTGCAGCAATAGATACTTTTGAAGAAGAGCCTTATTCAGGTCAATTGAAAAATTTGGATAATACAGTGCTTACCTGCCATTTGGGGTCCATGACGCAAGACTGTCGTGCACAAATGGAAATTGAAGCAACACAAGAAGCAATTCGATTTAGTGCAGGTAAGGAATTTCTGAGTCCGGTACCAGAATCTGAATTCACAATGGCTCAGCAAAAATCTGTTTAAAATGAGGTATATATGAAAATTCTGGTAACAGGTGGTGCGGGCTTCCTTGGCAGTCATGTTGCAGATGCGCTCAGCGAAGCTGGGCACTCAGTAATAATTTTTGACCTGTTGGATTCGCCTTATGTCAACGAGTGCCAATCAATGATTGTCGGAGATATAACCGTTTTTCAAGAAATATCGGATGCGATTAAAGGTTGTGATGTCGTATACCACCTGGCCGCGCTTGCGGATATTGATCAAGCTTTAAGTCAACCTCGTAAAACGATGTCCGTGAATGTTATGGGGACGTTGAACGTGCTTGAAGCCGCCCGTGAGCACAGCGTCAAGCGGTTGGTTTTCTCGAGTTCAATTTACGTATATTCAGCCCAGGGCTCGTTCTATCGAACCTCAAAACAGGCCTGTGAGCTCTTGATTCAGGATTACCATGAAAGATTTGGGTTGGACTATACAATTCTTCGCTATGGATCGCTCTATGGTCCCCGTGCTGACAGCTCAAATGCAGTTTTCAAGATGGTGCGTTCGGCATTGGAAGATCAACATATTGAATATCCTGGCAACGGTAAGGAAGTTAGAGAGTACATACACATTCGAGACGCTGCTCTGATGAGTGCAGATGTATTGGCAGATGAGTTTATAGGATCAATTCTGCACCTGACCGGACGAGAAAGAATGACCACGAGAGAATTGCTTGAAATGGTTCGTGAAATTCTTGGAAACAAAGTGGAAATATCCTTCGGCCCCGCTGATGCGTCATCTGGGCATTATATGCAGACGCCATACAACTACACCCCGCGATTAGGGAGGAAGATGACGAGAAATACGTTTATTGATTTGGGTCTGGGAATACTAGATGTAATTCAATATCTGGATAATGGGGCATCAAAACCAGCTAATACATACTTTGATACGGAGCGGGAAGAATAGATGCAAGTCAGGTTTGCAATAATTAGTTCAAAAAAATTAGTCGCTTTTTGATTAAATAAACCTTATTTAATACAATTCACCACCTATATAAAACTAGACTAACTCAAATTTAACTTCCTCACAGAAGAATGAAAACCTAATGACCAAAAATATACTTATCGTGTATGTGAATATGCCAATGGAACCTTTGGTCCCACTTGGTGTCAGTATAATTTCGACAGCACTCAGTAATGCTGGCTTTAATACCAAGGTTTTCGACACGACGCTTTACGTAGACGGCGAAGCTAATAATCAGGACGAACGTGTTCTGTCTGGCCAAGTGAAGGCGGCTAATTTTGAAGAAGTGGGATTGGTGCACAATGAAGCCAATATGTTTACGGAATTTCGTAAACTTGTTGAAGAATTCAAGCCAGCCCTTATCGGATTTTCAAATGTTGAACTGACATATAATCTGACTTTGGAGCTAGCTGAATCGATTAAAGATCTGGAAATTCCGACAGTCATGGGCGGCGTTTTTGCTACTTTTTCACCAGAGTTCATTCTGAAGGGCAGTCAACTAATTGACATGGTCTGTGTTGGAGAGGGCGAGCTCGCGATTGTAGAGCTCGCGACCAGAATATGTAATGGAGAAGACCCGGTCGGAGTCCAAAATATATGGCACCAACGGGGCAAAGAATTGATTAGGCCTCCTCGTGGTGGAGAGCTGCTCGACATCGAAAATATGCTGTTGCCAAAGTTTGAGTATTTCGCGCCAGAACGCATTTACCGACCAATGTCGGGAAATATGTACAGGATGGTACCCGTCGAAATTTCTCGAGGGTGCCCCTATAAATGCACATATTGTTCTGCTCCATCATTTGCCAACGAATTCAAGGAATATGGTAAATGGTTACGTTATAAAAGTATTGATCGAATTATTTCGGAAATTGAATATTATATTGAAGAATATGATGTGGAATATTTCTATTTCATTTCTGAAACATTTCTTGCTATGTCGAAAAAGATGCGTGCTGAGTTTTATGAAAAGTACAGCAAGATCAAGAAACCGTTTTGGTTCAACACTCGCCCGGAGACGATTAAAAGTGATGACATTCAAGCGCTGGAAGAAATTGGCTGTCACCGGATCAGCATTGGATTAGAAACAGGCAATTCTGAATTTAGAGAACGCATGTTACAGCGGAAGTATTCCAATGAAAATGCAATTCAGGCCGCTCAAATGATCATAGACTCCAAAATAGAGTTGTCTGTTAATAATATGATTGGCTTCCCTGATGAAACCAGGAAAATGATATTTGAAACAATTGAAGTTAATCGTCAGTTTACTGCCGACAGCCATACTGTCTCTGTCTTTCAACCTTTCCGCGGAACCGGCCTTTTCAATTATTCTGTGGAAAAAGGTTATTTTGATGGAGCAGACGTTTGTCCGGATTCATTTTCTGAATCCTGTCTGAAAATGCCTTCAATGACACAACAAGATATCGAAGGCTTATACAGAACGTTTAACTTGTATCGTACGCTGGATAAGAAATACTGGCCTGATATTCAACGCGCAGAGTTAAATGATGAGGAAGGCTCACGGCTGTTTAGAGAATTAATAGCCGTCAGCAATAGCTATTCTTCTGCCGCGTAGGTCTATGCTGAATTTGATATTTGATAATTTCAGGCACCATATACCTTCGTAAGATCAGGTGCCGACCATTATTGTCTTTCGACTAAGTGTGCCCACTCCGAATTTCCTTGATAGGGAAATTCATAGAGTGGATGCATTATATTTACCCACCAATGTTTTATATCTAGTGGCGATGTTCTGGTGGCGTACGCACAAAACCTTCAAATCGAATTTATGGGGAATACCAAATATGTATGTGCTTGGTTTAAAATGCCATGGTCATGATACGGGCGCTTCAATAATCAAGGAGATTAACGGAGAGATCGATATTGTCGCTATTTCAGAATCCAGATTAAATCGTCGAAAGCATTCATATGCCTATCCAATGTTGTCCATCCAATATGTTTTGGATCATTTTGAGTTGTCCGGGTTTGCCGAGATTGATTTGATATGCATCGACAAGCATTTGGAAATTTTTCCAGAAAAAGACTCTCAATTTGGCTTTTTTGATGCATGGCGGAGATTTGGAAAGACCGAATTTTACGATGTAGATTCGCGCGAGAGCTACCTGATAGAACAAGCAATAAATTTTCCCAGTGATAAATTACGTTGGGTCAGTCATGTGGATGCTCACGCGGCCAGTGCATATTACGTGTCGGGCTTTAACGATGCGGCAGTACTCACGATGGAAGGCGGTATGGGCCTTTATGATGCCAAAGGAACTGACCTTAACATCGTAAACAGATCAGGATATTTGAGCGAGGAATATCGTAACAGAGTGCCACAAGGTGGTTCCTTTCTGACAAAATCCATGCAGATGAACATTTCTCATCTCTATGATTTTGTGACGAATAGATTGGCTCTTGATCACTTTAGTGCCGGAAAAACAATGGCGCTCGCCGCTTTCAAGGAAAGGGTAAAAGAATCAAACTATCTGAATGTTCCAAAGGAGCGGCCTCTTGATTTTTCATTTGACTATGCCAGCTATATTTCTGGCCTGAAAGGCAAAATCGACACATTTAAATGTCATGCTGGTGAAAATTATGACGAAAAAATTACCGGGGATTATTGGGTCAATATTTCTCGTGAAGCACAAGAAACCCTTGAGGAAGAGGTTCTCGGGTTTGTCAGAAATGCGGCAGACAAGGTAAAAAGCAAAAATCTTTGCCTGGCTGGCGGTGTTGCTCTTTCCTGCGTCACCAACCGAAAAGTCTTGGATTCTGGTATCTTTGAAAATGTATTTGTGCAACCCGCTGCTTCTGATGAAGGGATCGCCCTTGGTTGTGCATTGTGGGGCTATTATAAAGAACTGGGTGGCCAGACACGAGTATCTATGAACCATGCCTATCTTGGAACTGCCAATGATCCGGCTACACTTGAGGGAACACTCGAAAAATGGGGCTTCGAGCATCAGGTTCAAACCACTGAGCATGTAGCAAATTTACTGGCTGAGGGAAGCATTGTTGCAAGGGTGAGCGGTGCCAGCGAATTTGGGCCAAGGGCGCTTGGGAACCGAAGCATTTTGGCCGACCCACGGATAGAAGACATCATGGAGATCGTAAATACGAGGGTGAAGCACCGAGAGCGCTTCCGTCCGTTTGCTCCTTCTTGTCATGAAGATAAAACTACCGAGTATTTCAAAATGCCTGTGAGCAGCCCATTTATGCTCATAGCTACAAGTGTTGTAGACGCAATGGAAGACAAAATTCCCGGTATAATGCATGTCGATGGATCCAGCCGGGTACAGACTGTTACGGCACAACAAAACCCCGGTTATTATGATCTTATCGAGGAGTTTGGTAAGAAAACGGGCATTTATGTTCTGTTGAACACATCCTACAATGATAATGGCGAAGCAATTGTAGAGACCTATCAGGATGCCTTGTTATCCTTTATCCGAACGGGTGTCGATTACCTGTATGTTGAAGGAATTTTGGTCAGCCGGCCTTCACCAGAAAAAATAGAAAGCTTGAAAGTTGAACTTGCTGCTCATGTTGAAAGCCAGGTTCAGGGGGCCTATGAAAAAGCAAAGAGGGATTTTTGCAATCAGGAAAAATTGGCCAGACTTGAGCAACGATTAGAAAAAATATCTTTATGTGATTTGGTGTTATCAATCTTTAGAAGATATCAATTTGTTGCCAAAATAAATACTGTGAAGTCCAACAGTATGGTCCCGCAATGGCTTTGGGTTTCAAGAAATAAACTTGGCGGAATGCTCGTGCGATCCTGTATATATACATTGTCCTTTCCAGTTTCTTTTTTGTCAGATTGTCGTCGACTAGCTACCCGAATTTTCAAATTCAATTGATAACAGTGAGAAAAAAATGATAGCAGCCATTATGATTGGGCGAGAGGGTTCAACCGGGTTTCCCGGTAAAAATATCTTTCCTGTGTTGGGACGCCCCCTTTGTGCCTATCCATTGATGGCTGCAGGTGATGCCCCGAGTATTGACCGTATCTATGTCTCCACTGATAGTGCAGCGATCAAGAAAATATCCGAAAACTTTGGTGCGGTGATTATCGACAGGCCTGCGTATCTTGCGTCCAAAGAAGCACTTGGTGAAGATGCTTATGTCCATGCATACGAGATAATAAAAGAAGAGTGTATTGCGAATGGTGAATCGCTTGAGCTTCTCGTGCTTTTAATGGCGAATGCGCCTACGGTCTCAGCAGAAATTCTTGAAGAGGGAATTCGGGTGCTTCGAGATCAACCAGAGACGGATAGCGCAGTAACCGTCAGCTGTTATAATATGTGGAGCCCCCTTCGGGCGCGACAGATCGTAGACGGCGGACACCTTCAGCCATTTGTTCCCTTTGAGACGTTCGGAGATCCAAAAACGTTGAATTGCGATCGTGACAGCCAAGGGGATGTATTGTTTGCCGATATGGGCGTTTCAATTATTCGCCCGCAGAATCTTGATAACATGGAAGATGGTCTGCTCCCCCAAAAATGGATGGGTCAGAATATTTGGCCGTTAGAGAATTATGGCGGGTTGGATGTGGACTACGATTATCAAATGCCGCAGGCAGAGTTCTGGTTGAAGCGCAACGGGATTAAACCGTATGAGGATTGCTGAGATGTCAGATTGTGGCAAAGCAAATAATAAACTGTTTGATGAAGGCCAATATTTTGATCTGAATTTTGTGGTGTAATGGTCAGATGATTCGGTCACTCCCTCACCTTGAAGAAATCCGTCGCGACAGTGATATTATCAGTGGTCGGGAGGGTTTGGTTTGCCTGGATAGAAATGAGCGAATTAGCGCGTTCGCAGATGAACATTTTGCAGCGATGGTTAGCAAGTTCAGCGCCTCTCAATTCAGCACCTATCCAGATTTGGGACCATTATATCAGCGTATCGAAGATTTCGCAGGACTGCCTAATTCCCGTGTGGCTATCGGTGCGGGATCAGACGCCATCATTCGCCGTGCTTTTCAAGCATTTTTGAGCCCCGGGGATGTGGTGGTAGCCCCGGACCCAAGCTACGGCATGTACGCCGTATGGTCCAAAATTTTTCAGGCCGAGTTTCATGGTGTGCCTTATGGTGAGGGCCCTCATTTTAAATTTAGTGTCGCCGACTTGATAGTAAAAATAGAACATGGCGCAAGGATTTGCTGCGTTGCCAATCCGGATCAGCCGACGGGAAGCGTGCTGTCACCCGATGAAATTCGCCGTATCGCAGAGGCATGTGAGCGCTTCGACACGTTATTTCTGATTGATGAGGCATATTACCCATTTCAGGCAGAGACATCTCGTTCGCTTATTGATGAATTTGAGAATACAATTTTGGTTCGCACTTTTTCCAAAGTCGGCGGTATAGCCGGACTTCGAGTGGGCTATGCACTTGGGGCTCCCAATGTTATTGATGCCCTTCATGCTGTGCGAAGTCCTGGAGAAGTCAATGTCCTGGGAGCTGAGGTCGCTTCATATTTACTAGATCATCCTGAAATTACAGAAGAATTTCGTATTGAGGTTGAAGCGGGGCGCCAAATATTAATCAAGGCCGCAGCTGATTTAGGGTTTTCTGCTCCCACTTGTTCAGGTAATTTTCAGTTGCTGGAATGCCCATCTCAGGTGACACCTGCTAATTTGATGGTAGGTCTCAGAGAGCGCGGGTATCTGATTAAAGGGGGATTTATGCACCCCAGCTTAAGAAATTATGTTCGTGTAACACTGGATGGTCCTGATGTTATTGAGCCTTTTGTGGGAAAATTGATTGAAACAGTCATGACACTAACCCATATGTCGATTAAGAATTGAGGAGTATCCCCCTTGGGAATTAACGTTCTGTTCGTGTATCCAAATACCTTTGGTATGAATATGTTGCCACCGGCAATAGCCTTGTTTTCTGCCTTGCTTAAGGATGAGGGGCACTCGGTCGAGGTGTTTGATGCCACCTATTATCAGACTGACTACGGCATCGATTCAGATGGCACAAAGATGGATTTCCTCAACGTTGTACCCTATGACATGGATGGTCGTGGTATCAATTTGCGCACTACAAATTGGCGCGATGACTTGCATGACCAGATAAAAAGATATCAGCCAGACCTGATCGCAGTGTCCTCAACAGAGGATATGTGGGAATTGGGTATGCATATCCTGGAAGAAGTCCGCGACTATAAAACCAAAAATAATGTTCCCGTTATTGCTGGTGGCGTATTCCCTACGTTTGCTCCTGATTTAACGTTGAGCTGGCCACTTGTTGATATGGTGTGTGTGGGTGAAGGTGAAAATACTCTTATTGATTTATGTGCAAAAATTGACAAAGGCGATGATTATTCTCGTGTAACCAACCTTTGGATCAAGGGTGAAGATGGCAAGATTGTTAAAAATACTGTGACCAAGGCCGTAAACATCAACTCTTTGCCAATGATTGATGTTGATATTTTTGAAGACGCCCGCTTGTACCGCCCTATGTCCGGCCGTGTCTATCGGATGTTACCGATTGAAACAATGCGTGGTTGCCCCTATTCATGCCGATTTTGTAATTCTCCAACCCAAGTCAGTTTTTACAAAGAAGAAACAAGTTCAAAGTTTGTACGCAAAAAGAAAATGGACCTAGTCCACAAGGAGTTGCGGTATTTCAAAGACGAGCTGAATCTGGAATATGCATATTTTTGGGCAGATACGTTTTTGGCCATGAACAAAAGCGAGCTCGATGAGTTTTGTGAGATGTATTCCGACATAAAACTTCCGTTCTGGATGCAGACACGTCCCGAAACGATTAATCATGACAATATCAAGAAGCTCAGCGAAGTTGGTCTGCATCGCATTTCGTTTGGGCTTGAACATGGAAATGAAGAGTTCCGCGCAACTATGCTGGATCGGCGCTGGAAGAATGCAGATATTATTGAGTCATTAAAAATTCCACATCAATATGGTGTGCAGTTTTCGGTTAATAACATTACAGGTTTTCCGAACGAAACGCGTGAGTTGGCAATGGATACCGTAGAGCTCAATCGTCATATTGATGCAGACAACGCTAATATATATTCCTTCGTTCCATTCCATGGCACACCTTTACGCAAAACGTGTGAGGATCTTGGCTTAATTGCTCATGAGACAATCACCAAGTGTCTGACCGATGCACCAGTTTATGAAATGGAACAATATACCATTGAAGAAATTATGGGCCTGCGTAAATGTTTTGTTCTGTACGTGGCTTTCCCAAAAAGCCGCTGGAACGATATTCGTCGTGCAGAGCCTGATACCCCCGAAGGGCACCGTATTTTTGCGGAGCTAAAAGAAGAGTATATGGATAAATTTTTTAATGCTCCTGGGGACAATCCAAATGCGGAAATAGCACAGGTCGCCGATCTTGAATATGGCGTTAGTG
>JABJOR010000396.1 GCA_018664265.1 Rhodospirillales bacterium | reverse complement strand
TCATAAGCTCTGCCAGTCGTGACATTGCCTTGCGCCATATTGCCAGCGCCCAGGCCGCCATTGGTAATTTGCAAAAAGCAATCGATTTGCTGGATAGTGTCAGCAATGATTCGGAGAAAATGTCGGTCCTCATGCGCACAGCCGAAGCCCAGGCTCAGGCCGGAGACACTGGCAGCGCAATGACAACAGCGCAAAGCATTTCAGAACTTCGTTATCGCGCAGTTGTTCTTTCTTCCATCGGGCTTGAACAGGCACTCTCTGGCCAAATTACCGAGGCCATGGATACTCTGGATGCCGCCACGCAAGCCAAAGAAGGTATCCAATACCCCTTTGCCCGGGATTATGCATCCAGCCGGATCGCTATTGTCTATGGAAAAATATCTATTAGCAAAACACCAGAATACAATGTCTCCGACGACACAAATTCTTTTGATCCGGAAATCTTTAAAATAGCGACTTCGTCTGTCGATGATATTCAGGACCAGCAACTCCGAGCAAAAACATATTTTGTGCTCGCCTTTAACAGGCTTGATGCTGGAAACAAGTTAGCATGGGAAACAAAAGATAGGGCCATCGCTGCAATTGGAGATATTGAAAGTATATCCAGCCAAGCCTGGCTGTTAGCAGATTTAGCAGAAGGCCGGGCAAAGGCCGGAAACGAAGAATGGGCCAGAGAGTTCTACAATCTCTCCTTGGACATTGCCAGAAACATTACCAATTCCTGGGGACGAGCCAGGGTACTTGCAAAACTTTCACAGGCTCTAATGGCTCTAGCAGAAATATCTTCCATTGAACCTAAAACACAATAAATTTAGCCATATTTCTATAGGACTTGCCCCACCTTCGCCCTGTCCTGTAGTCTTTAGCTTAATGCAAATCCATAATTTCTATTATTCCTTATTACTCCACTGGCTAGGTAGATCGTGAAAAATACTTCTTTGAAAAAAACCTATAAACCAGCCGTCATGTTCACGCTGTTTTGTGCGCTGCTTACAAGCGCTTGCAGTTCCATTGAATCGACAATTGATGCGATGAACGTCTTCAAGGATCGGCCTCCCCTGCTATGCCCGGAAGTTTCCGTCCTGGCTGATTCAGAAAGAATCACAATTTTCAAGGAGGGCCAGGGGCGTGATATTATAGATATTAAGACCGAGGCCATGGTTGATGATTTTGTCGCCAAATGTATTTATCAGGTTGATGATGACACTATGGTTGGGCAAGTGCTTGTTGAGCTCAACTTTGGCTACACGGTTTCTCGTGGCCCTGCCAATCAGGAAGGAACATACTCACTACCTTATTTTGTCACCATTCTGGATAACAATAAGCGCATATTGAACAAGGGAGTTTTCGAGGTAGGAAGTTCCTTCAGTGGAAATCGCTATCGCCTTTCCGGGTATGATGAACCGATTGTAATGGCTATTCCCGTAGCCCCACCTGTAACAGGAATTGACTTCTCTATATACATAGGATTTCAGTTAACCCCAGAACAAATCACCTATAACCAGCGAGGCGGTTGACCCTGCTGTGAAAATGACTAAAGTGAAACTTGACCTCCCCATGTGGGCTGGTAAAGAACCTACCCGTTTGGATGGGGGTCCAATATCATCGCTTTAAATAAGGATATCTGTTAAACTATACATACTCAGTTTATCGCTACGGGAGAGATTGGCGACGGATTAATATCCAATATAATCCCAAAGTACCAACACCGAAGGAGCAACCGCCCCGGAAACTCTCAGGTAAAAGGACCGCTAGCGTGATGAGACTCTGGAAAGCAGGCGTTTAACGCCTCACCGAAGATGTAACCCGGCTATATGGCCAATAGCCAATCTGCTCAAATCTTTAATGCAGATATTGGGGAATCTTTCAGGTTCCAAGACAGAGGGGGCGAAAGCAGGCTATATTTGCCTGATGTCGCAACAGTCTTGGAGTAGAAAATGAGCACACAATCAGAAAGCCCACTCAAGCAGGTAGCCCTGGATGCATTACATCGTGAGTACGGTGCCAAAATGGTGCCATTTGCAGGATACGACATGCCCGTCCAATATCCTGCCGGTGTCATGGCAGAACACAATCATACCCGTTCCCAGGCATCCTTGTTTGACGTATCGCACATGGGGCAAGTTCACCTTATTGGCTCCAAAGCGGCTGAAGCACTGGAAAAGCTGGTTCCCGGTGATATCACGGCCCTGAAAGCTGGCAAAACCCGATATACCATGTTCACCAATGACAAAGGTTGCATTCTTGATGATCTAATGGTCACGCAACAGGGTGATTATCTGTATCTGGTGATCAATGCGGCCTGCAAGGAAGCCGACATCGCACACATGAAAGCCAATCTCGGCTCAGAGTGTGAGATGAAAATCCTTGAAGATCGCTCCTTGTTGGCCCTACAAGGCCCGAAAGCGGCTGAGGTATTATCACGTTTTGCCAACCCTGCACGGCATATGGGCTTCATGTCCGCAGCAAAACTTCATATCGGAGAATTTGAATGTTTCATCACCCGCTCTGGCTATTCAGGCGAAGACGGGTATGAAATCTCTGTACCCGATGACGGCGCCGAGGACCTCGCCCGGCTGCTGCTTGATGAAGATGAAGTTGAATTTGCCGGACTTGGTGCACGCGATTCATTGCGACTGGAAGCCGGGCTGTGTCTTTATGGCAGCGACATTGATGACACAACCACCCCTATAGAAGCCGATCTGAAGTGGACCATATCCAAACGCCGCCGTGAACAAGGCGGCTTCCCGGGCGCTGATATTATTCAGCAGCAAATTGCTGAGGGACCACCACGTTTGCGGGTTGGCATCAAGCCCGAAGGGCGTGCCCCGGCGCGTGCCCATACTGAAATCACAGATAACATCGGCACTGTCATTGGTGAAATCACCAGCGGCGGATTTGGCCCAACTCTCGGCGCACCTGTTGCCATGGGATATGTCGATAGTGCATTTGCAGCCCACGGCACGGATGTGAGTTTGCTGGTTCGCGGCAAATCACTGCCTGCCAAAGTTACATCAACCATTTTTGTTAAACACAATTACTACTCGGGCTAACCCAATTCTAAAGAACGAGTAAGAACAACATTCTAAACAGGAGATCAAAAATGAGCATCAAATTTACCAATGACCACGAATGGGTAGACGTAGATGGCGACACCGCCACAGTCGGAATCACCAATTACGCACAAGAACAGCTTGGCGATATTGTGTTCGTTGAATTGCCGGACGTCGGTGACACTATGGATCAAGGCGATGAAACAGGCGTTATTGAATCCGTAAAAGCCGCCAGTGAGGTTTATGCCCCTGTTAGTGGAGAAATCACAGAAATTAACGGCGACTTGACTGATGATCCTGCGCTGGCAAACAGCTCTGCTGAAGCAGATGGCTGGATGTACAAGATCAAGTTATCAGACACCGGACAACTAGACGACCTAATGGACAAAGGGGCTTATGATACATATGTCGGGGAGTTAGGCTAATGCCGATCAATCCACTAAGCGTTCTTGAACGTAAAAATGATTTTATTCGCCGCCACATTGGTCCCGGTGATAAACAAATCAAATCCATGCTGAAAACTGTCGGTGCATCCAGCCTTAATGAGCTGATCGACAAAACAGTTCCTGAATCAATTCGCATTGAAGAGACTTTGGAAGTGCCAGCCAATATATCCGAACGGTATACATTAAGCGTCCTGCGCAAAATGGCTGATCGGAACAAGGTCTTTATTTCCATGATCGGCATGGGCTATTACGGCACTGTCATGCCGAACGTTATCTTGCGTAACGTATTGGAAAATCCAGGATGGTACACAGCTTACACCCCCTATCAGCCGGAAGTTTCTCAAGGGCGGCTTGAAGCCATTATGAATTATCAGCAAATGGTTATGGATATGACCGGTATGGATTTGGCAAATGCTTCCATGCTTGATGAGGCGACCGCTGCTGCAGAAGCCATGTCCATGTCCCATCGTATTTCCAAGAAAAAAGACTGCGATTCATTCTTCGTCGATCAGGAATGCCACCCACAGACACTGGCCGTTATGCGCACACGCGCCAAACTGGCAAACTTTGAGATCGTGGTTGGCGACCCATGGTCAGATCTTGCAAATCATGATGTCTTTGGTGTGCTCATGCAGTACCCCGGATCGAACGGAGAAATCCGTGACATTGAACCTGTCATCAAAGCTGCACATGAGACAAAAGCCATAGCCTGTGTTGCAACCGATTTGATGGCCCTTGCCATGCTCAAACCACCCGGAGAAATGGACGCCGATATCGTTCTTGGCTCTTCCCAACGCTTTGGGGTTCCAATGGGGTATGGTGGGCCGCACGCAGCATTTTTTGCCACCAAGGATGCCCATAAGCGGCAAATACCAGGCCGTATCATTGGAGTGTCCAAAGACGCTCAGGGCAAGATGGCTCTACGTATGGCCCTGCAAACCCGCGAGCAGCACATTCGTCGTGAAAAAGCCACCAGCAACATCTGCACAGCGCAAGTCCTGCTCGCAGTGTTGGCTGGATTTTACGCTGTTTATCATGGCCCGGATGGTATTGCCCGGATTGCCAGAAAAATTCACAGAATGGCCCGTATCACGGCAAATGGCCTTACCGAACTTGGATTCAAAGTCGTCCATGATTCTTTTTATGACACAATCAAAGTCCGTGTTCGTGGTCAGGCAAACCGAATTGCTGCCAAGGCTCGTGAATCCCGTATCAATTTACGGGTGATCGATGCGGATCACCTTGGCATATCTTTCGATGAAACCACGCGCCGGCGCAACATTACGGCTTTATGGAACGTGTTTAATTCCAAGAAATCAAAGAAGCTGGATATAGATACACTCGATGGCGCAATTCAATCGACAATTCCAGAACCCCTGCGTCGTACAAGTTTTTATCTAGAGCATCCTGTTTTTAACCTCTACCACGCAGAAACAGAATTGTTGCGCTACCTTCGCTTGTTGCAATCAAAAGACATTGCTCTCGATCGCGCCATGATTCCGCTGGGATCGTGCACCATGAAGCTCAACGCCACAACGGAGATGATCCCGGTTACATGGCGAAACTTTTCCGCTATGCACCCCTTTGCACCTCTTGATCAGGCTCAGGGTTACCAACAGCTTTTTGAAGAACTTGAAGAAATGTTGTGCGAGATTACCGGATTCAAGGCTGTATCGTTGCAACCCAACGCCGGATCACAGGGCGAGTTCTCTGGTCTCGCCGTTATCAAGCGTTATCATGAAGCCAATGGCGAAGATCATCGTAATATCTGCCTGATCCCGTCATCATCTCACGGTACCAATCCGGCAAGCGCCTATATGGCTGGCTTGAAAGTTGTTGTTGTGGGAGCCGATGAAAACGGCAACGTGAACGTCGATGATCTGAAAGCTAAGGCCGAGGAACACCGCGATAATCTGGCGGCACTGATGATTACCTATCCTTCAACGCATGGTGTATTTGAAAAACCGATTGTCGAGATTTGCCAAATCATTCATGACAACGGCGGTCAAGTCTATCTGGATGGCGCTAACATGAACGCCCTTGTCGGATTGGCAAAACCCGGCAAGTTCGGTGCTGACGTCATGCATCTTAACCTGCACAAAACTTTTGCCATTCCCCATGGCGGAGGTGGCCCGGGTGTCGGCCCAATTGGTTGCCAGGCTCATCTAGCTCCTTACCTGCCGGACCATCCTGTTGTGGACGGGGTTAATCCGTCAGAAGGCGATGAAGGAACCATCGGCGCCGTTTCGGCGGCTCCATGGGGATCAGCGAGTGTGTTGCCGATTTCATGGGCCTACATTTCCATGATGGGCCCCATGGGTCTGAAACACGCCACGGAAGTTGCCATCCTGAATGCCAACTACATCGCCAAGCGACTTGATGAACATTATCCGGTTCTCTACACCGGGGAAAATGGCTTTGTCGCCCATGAGTGCATTCTCAATCTGGCACCAATCAAGGAAAGCTGTGGCATCTCGAATGAAGATGTCGCCAAACGCCTTGTGGATTATGGCTTCCATGCACCGACCATGTCGTTCCCGGTTGTTGATACCTTGATGGTTGAACCAACAGAATCAGAAGCCAAGCGCGAGCTTGATCGGTTCTGTGATGCCATGATCAACATCAGAATGGAAATCAAGGATATTGAGGACGGCAAGGTCGACAAGGAAGACAACTTGTTGCGCAATGCACCCCATACCCATGACTTGCTGATGGAAGGGGCGTGGACACATCCCTATACCAAACAGGAAGCCTACTTCCCGCTGGCATCACTGCGTTCGGATAAATATTGGCCACCCGTCGGGCGTGTCGATAACGTCCATGGTGATCGTCAGCTCATCTGTTCATGCCCTCCTATGGAGGCATACGAAGACGCAGCGGAATAATCCGTTTACTCAGCGGGCGAAGAGGCTTTCTTTTTAGACTTCTTCGTCCGGCTGTAGTGCTGCATATCTACTCGGCCAACCAGCTCAGCCACGATTACGATATCGCTGCGCGGATAGGACCGACAGGCCAAAGTATAATCTGCATCTATCTCACTCATACTGAGGGCAGACATCATAAACGGAGCTAGCTTGATTTGGCCTTTTTTAATGCGCACCTTACAGGTCCCGCATTCACCTTTTTGGCAATTGCTGAACAAATGCAACCCGCTATGACCTGCGCCTTCCAGCAAAGTTTCATCTTCACGGCAATCAAAGCTCACCATGGATGGGCGAATTTCCACCCGGAAATAATTTTGTTCTTCTGTCGTCATAAGCTTGTAAAGCTCCCCCTATAAAAATCCACCACCATCGGAATCATCGCTTTGCATGCCTTCAAACAATGAAGCGACATAGGTCATTTCCTTGCGCATGCCACGGCGGCTTAAAAGTTTCTTCTGTGCCCCTTCCGGGAAGTCCGTGAAATTGATCATATTTTTTTCGATCAAAACATCAATCAAATCTTCCAGCACACGAGCCAGCGCCAAATCAGCCTGCACCCATTCATCCTCAGCCCCTGAAGTTGCTGGGGCTGTAGCCTGAATAAAAGCCAGCAGTTCAGCATTGTCAGCAGCAAGTTCCTCGCCACCTTCTACCGGTTGGTTATAAACCCCGGCAATATTTCCTTCTGCATCGCGCACGACAAATGGCATGATGAATTCTCCTGACCAATATGTATGGATATAATAGCGAACCAGCCTTGCCAGACACAAATTATTTTTTGGTCGCAGGCATACCGCCAAAGCCGGATTTGATGTGGCGGTAATAATGCCATAGCATAATTGCAGCCGTCGTGCGGTAGGGCCGCCAACGCTCACCGATCTCATCAAGCTCAGCAGGGGTTGGGCGTTTTTCCAATCCAAGCAAATGCCCGGCGGCCGCAGCCACCGCCAGATCACCAGCAGGCCAGAGATCCGCTCGTCCTAACGCAAACATAAGGTAAATTTCAGCTGTCCAACGCCCAATTCCCTTGATCTTGACCAATTCGGCCTGCGCCTTTTCATCGGATTTACGATGCATATTATCGAGATCAAGCTCACCTGTGACTATTGCTTCGGCCAACCCCGTGCCATAACGCGACTTGGCACCGCTGAAACCACAGGCCCGAAGACCACCATCACCAGCTTCCAGAACTGTTACGGGGGTGACTTTCCCCAAGCCTTCTTCCAGTCTGCGCCAGATAGCAGCCCCGGCATGAACAGAAACTTGTTGGTCAACAATAATACGCAACAACACATCAAAGCCCGGCTCGCTCACCCTCGGTGGGGGAGAGCCATATTCTTTTTGGATGCGCCTCATATGTGGGCACATAGCAACCAGCTTACGCAATCCGGGTCTTTTGGCCTTCGCCATGGTCAGTAAACCTGTCTGGTTATGAAATTACCTGACGAGGATGCCACGGATACGGTACATCGACGAGCACTATTTCTGCATCTTCCAGTGCTTCAATGTGGATAGTAGTTTCTTCAACGATGCTGACCCCGGCACGTTCAGGGATGTCTGTTTCTCCATTGAGTTTGAGAGACCCTACTGCCGGAACCAGATACACGGCGCGCTCAGGCCCGATTTCGCGTTCAACTGTTTGTCCGGCTTTCAGAGTGGCAGCAAGCAAGGCAGCATCCTGATGGATCATCAAGGCGTCTGTTTCCTGATCTTGGACACGTCCGGAAGCTAGTACACTTAAGTGAGCATCACGCTCAACCACAGGGAATTTACGAGATTCCCAGCGAGGTTCATAATTGCGTTTATCCGGATAAATCCAGATTTGGAACAAGGTTGTGTCTTCCTCTTCCAGATTATATTCAGAATGAAACACCCCTGTTCCGGCACTCATGACCTGAACATCACCTGCAACAGTGCGGCCCTTATTACCCATATTATCTTCATGGCTGATAGCACCACTACGAAGGTAGGTGATGATTTCCATATCTTTATGCGGATGCATGGGAAAGCCCGTGCCACCTTTGATCTGATCATCATTCCAGACCCGCAACGGGCCAAGCCCCATGCGGTCGGAATTTTGATAATCCGCAAAGCTGAAATGAAAATGCGCGGACAGCCAGCCATGATCTGCTGAGCCAAGTTGCTGAAATGGGAAAACCTCTATCATTTTAATTTCCTCGTCCGTGCGGAACTGTGAAATCAATTTCTGGCCCTACCGGCACAATCCCTGTGGGATTAACAAATGTGTGGCTGGTGTAATAATGGCGCTTGATATGATCCATGTTGATGGTTTTTGCCACACCGGGCACTTGATAAAGCTCCCGCGTAAAACCCCACAAATTTGGATAATCAACCAATCGGCGGAGGTTGCACTTGAAGTGTCCCACATAAACTGGATCAAATCGTATCAAGGTTGTAAACAATCGCCAATCAGCTTCCGTGATTTGTTCACCAACCAGATAACGATGCTGTGAAAGGCGTTCTTCCAGCCAATTGAGGCAATCAAACAAAGCCGTTACGGCGCCTTCATAAGCACCTTGCGTGCTCGCGAAACCGGACTTATAGACACCATTGTTTACGGCACTGTAAATCCTGGAATTGAGAGCATCGATCTCTTCATGCAAATGATGAGGATAAAAATCCAGATCATTATCAATTCCGTCCAAGCCATCAAAAGCTGAATTGAACATGCGAATAATTTCTGCAGACTCGTTATTGACGATGGTATTACGGTGTTTATCCCAAAGCACAGGCACGGTAACCCGACCAGAAAAAAATTCCACGGCTTTGGTATAAATTTGATGCAAGAATGTGGCACCATTAATACTATCAGCCCCATCCGCAAGCTCCCAACCATTCTCGAGCATCAGTGGATCGACGACAGAAACAGTGATCATGTCTTCCAATCCCTTAAGGCTACGGAAGATCATGGTGCGGTGTGCCCATGGGCAGGCATTGGCTATATAGAGATGGTATCGTCCGCTTTCTGCTTTAAAGCCGCTTACGCCACTGGGTCCGGCAGAGCCATCTGCCGTGACCCAGTTTCGAAATTCGCTTTCTTTGCGCACAAATTTGCCATTCGTTGATTTGGTGTCATATCCCTTATCAAACCATTTTCCATCAGCCAGAATGCCCATGTATCAATTCCTTTATCCTGATCAGTTACGCAGCAACGGCAAGGTTTTCTGAAATTGCCTGTTCAATAAGAACCACTGCGCGATCTTGACCACCTGTTCCACCAGCCATGCCTTCTGCATGAATGAAGTTCACATCATCAAGGCCAACAAAACCAAGGGCTGTGCGAAGGTAAGGCTCCTGATGATCCATAGTGGCAGCAGGCGCACCATTACTGTAGGCACCTCCACGCGTTGTCAAAACATAGACTTTGCGTCCGCCAAGATGTCCAACCGGGCCGTTTTCCGTATAGCTGAACGTCAGACCAACACGGGCCACATGATCAATCCACGCTTTCAGACCGGATGTAATACCAAAATTGTGCATGGGAGAGCCAATTACAATAACGTCTGCACTCAAGGCTTCTTCGACAATAGAATCAGATAAAGCCAACAGTTCTTTTTGCTCTTCAGAACGTGCATCTTCCGGCGTGTAGTAGGCACCGATAGTATCCTGATCAATATGCGGTAGTGGAGCCAATCCTACATCACGGCTGACAATTTCTGCATTCGGATGTGCATCTTGCCAGGTCTTGGCGAAATGCTCTGTCAGCGCACGGCTAACACTGGAATCAGGATTTGGGCTTGAATTTACAATAAGAACACGGGTCATTTAATTTCTCCTGCTTGAGCGTTAAGTATTCAATACAGGGAAGATAGAGCTTGATTTATAAGTTTACAATCTAGTGATTTTGAATTACATTGTTTCCATATTTAACACAATGAGAAAAACACATGGACACCCTCAATAGCATCAAAGCTTTCACAAAAGTTGTCGATAGCGGCAGCTTTACAGGTGCCGCCAAGGCATTGGGGCAGACAAAATCCGCTGTCAGTAAACATGTAGCTCAACTAGAAGAACATTTGGGCGCTCGTCTCTTGAACCGAACAACACGCGCCGTAAGCCCGACTGAGGAAGGTTTGGCATTCCATTCCCGTTGCCTACGGATTTTATCCGATCTCGAGGACGCAGAACGCTCGGTAGCCGACCTGCACAGTACCCCTCGCGGAACGTTACGCATCAACGCCCCCGTTAATTTTGGCGGACGTTACCTCGCTGATGCCGTCGCTGATTTTATGAAAACTCATAGTGAATTAAATGTAGAACTGGATTTGAATGACCGCTTGGTTGATGTGGTCGATGAAGGCTTTGATGTGGTTATCCGCATTACCAGCATGCCGGATTCGTCATTGTTTGCGCGCAAGATATCCCCATTTCGCCGAGTGATTTGTGCCACCCCCGAATACTGGCGCAAGCATGGCAAACCCGAACACCCAAGTGAGCTCACCAATCACAATTGCCTGCTATATACCTACCTTCTCACTGGCAATGAATGGAGCTTTGATGGTCCGGATGGTACATTTAATGTTAAAATTACCGGCTCTTTTAAAGCAAATAATGGTGACGTCCTTGTCAGCGCCGCCAGTAACGGACTTGGGGTGCTCGCAGCACCGACGTTCATTGCGCATGACGCTGTAAAAGAGGGGATACTGGAGCCTGTCTTGATGGATTATACAGAAACAAAAGCCAGCATTTATGCAGTCTACCCTCACAGTCGGCATCTATCAGCCAAAGTCCGTTTGTTTGTAGATTTCCTTATAGAAAGATACAGCCCAGAACCGCCATGGGATACTATTTAAAAATTCTAACCATGTATACAAAGCATTACCAATGACGTAGTTTAAGCGCCATTCAATTGACACAATAAGACTTAAGCAACCATGAACACATCATCTACAAACACACAAGGCAACTGCCCGGTTTGTCTATCGTCATCAAACACACATTTTATGGATTATAACGAGTGCGCACTTTACCGTTGTGGAGACTGCCATTCTATCTATGTGTTCCCGTATATTACAAAAGAGCAAGCCGAATGCAATTACAAGACCTCTATCGAGCAAGCATCAACTGAATTACACAATCGCCTCGATAAGAAAATGCGCCGCTCCCGCAGTCGGGCAAAAAGATTGAAGTCGATATCACAAGGTAGCAACTTTCTCGATGTAGGCAGCAACGTAGGCTTTATGGTTGAAGCTGCGCGTGAGAGTGGGTTTAAGGCGACAGGGATTGAACTAGATCCGTTTTACGTAGAGGTCGCAGCCAAAAATTTTTCAAAACACATTCATTCAAAGTATGCTGGAAGACTACACTCCCCCTGATGGCGGATATGACATGGTTTATTGCTCTGAAGTCATTGAACATGTTCCCGTACCCGCAACATTTGCCTCGGCTCTTGCAAAACAAGTCCGTCCGGGAGGACACCTATTCATAACGACACCGGATATCACTCATTGGCGCACACCATCAAATCTTCAGAACTGGGATGCCTTCTGCCCACCCGCGCATTGTTTGTACTTTACGCCACAAAGCCTGAAAAACCTGTTGGAGAAGAACGGCCTGATTTTGAAAAAGAAATTCATAGCCTTTAAGCCCGGCATGAAATTGCTGTTCCAACGGCCTGCCTGAGTTTAGAGTTATTCTGTTATATACGGAAGCATTCTGAATGAAAAATAACGAAGAAGACCAAGCTGAATTCCCCTCCCGTCTAGCACCGGAAAATGCCAGACAATTATCCCCGGACGAGTTGGCACCTGACAGCGCAGAACTGGCGTCTGGACCGCGAGTTGTATTCTGTGGCGATATCGACATGCGCATTGATCGCACAGGGAAATGGTACTTCAAGGGTTCCATTATTGCCCGTCCGGCGATGGTCAAATTATTTTCAACAGTCATGCGCCGGGATGATGACGGCGATTACTGGTTAATAACACCCGTTGAGATGGCCCGCATCACGGTTGAAGATGCTCCATTTATGGCAGTTGAGTTGATGAGCGAAACCGATGAAAACAAAGATGAGACCATCCTTCGTTTTCGCACCAATGTTGGCACCACGGTTACCCTTGATGAGGACCATCCTTTACGCATAACAACTGATTCTGAAAATCAAGGCGTGAAGCCCTATATTACTGTGCGGGACCAACTTGAAGCCTTGCTGGAGCGCTCCATTGTCTATCAGTTGATCGAGCTGGCAGAAGAAATGGAAATTGATGGAGAAACTATATTAGGGGTCTGGAGTTCGGGTTGCTTCTTTCCCATCGGTTCGACAGAATAGACTAAAGAAAAACAGAACAAAGAGAACTGATGCCAACTCTGGATTTAAAAGAAATTGAGAATCGCCTGACAGATTATCGCAACCATATCGGCGAAGCCTTTGGCGATCATGTGCTCAACCCTCATTACAAAAATGATGAGCCTCTCCGTCCAGCGGCGGTGCTGCTGACCCTGATCAACC
>JABJOR010000395.1 GCA_018664265.1 Rhodospirillales bacterium | reverse complement strand
TCATCCATCATTTCTTTATATGTAATGGCAGCGTTTCTGGATGAAGTTACAATCATGGCTTTGAAGCCATTAGGTTGGATATGTTCCCTATAGTGTTTCAGGATATCAATGCACACACGGCGAATGCGTTTCGGGGCTTCTAAGATGGCTTGTGTGGTACTGTATTTCTTTTTGATGGCAACTTTTTCTTCATCTGATTTGTCGGCAAAATATTCATCAAACAAACTATCCAGTGAATCGCCTGTCACCTTTACCTGTGCTTCACGGCCTTCATAAAGGATTTGTACAGTTGCCCCATCCTTTACCGCCTGCTCGATGGTATAGGTATCAATGTATGATCCAAACTCGCTTTTGGTTTTCATTGATTTAATCAGCGGGGTACCAGTAAAGGCAATCTTGGGGGCATTGGGTAAGGCTGTGTTAATGGCAACGCCAAGTGTGCCATATTGGGTGCGATGGGCCTCGTCTGCTAGCACAATTATTTTTTCTGATGGGTTTAGTACATCAAATTCAAAATCATCAGCACCTTCTTGGAATTTCTGCACCATGGCAGTAATCAAGTCAGATGAATCCTTTGCCAGTAATGCCTTTAGCTCTTTCACCGATCCCGCATTATAAACCGTTTCACTTTGGGTGTTACGAAATGTGCTGGTTAGCTGGCCATCCAGTTGTGTGCGATCTGTGATGAATACCAGCTTGTAATCACGTAACTCTGGATCACGCCGAAGTTTGATGGCTAAGAATACCATGGTCAAAGATTTACCTGATCCTTGGGTGTGCCAGATGATCCCGCTTTTATCCTTGCGGGTTTCGCCATTCTTGATGCGTTCAATGGTTTTATGTACGGCACGGAATTGCTGGTAGCGGGGTATCTTCTTTATAATTTTGCCATCGGTTGGCTCAAATACCGTAAAGTTTTGGATGATGTCCAAGAAGTTGGTTTTATCAAACAGGCCAGCAATAAGAATATCTTGTGAAGTGGCTTCATCACCCATTTCATCAAGCGTAACTGGAAACGGGTCTTTCCATTCAAGGAAATGCTCCATGCGTGAAGTGATAGTGCCAACCCGTGCTTTATCCCGATGCGTGGAAATCATCATCTGGTTATAATGGAATAGCTTCTCTGCCCCTTCATCATGGTGTGGGTTTCTTCGATTGGCATAACGAAGTAACTGGTCGATGCCAGATTCCATTGGGTTGGTTACATAGGGGCTTTTACATTCGATCACCGCCAGTGGTAGGCCATTCACGAATAGCAATATATCTGGAATGATGTTTTGATTTACGCCATCAACCTTAAACTGGTTGGTACAAAGGAATTCATTATTGGATGGATTATCAAAATCAATAATCTTAACCGTCTGCCCTTTACGGCCTTTACCCAAATCCTGATCCACTGAAATATATTGGGTCAGTTGTTGCCAGATGGATTGGTTGGCTTCCATCAAAGTTGGAAACTGCTCTTTGGTTAGGCCACGCACAACTTTGCGAAGATTCTCGTCATTAATCCACGGGTTGATTTGTTTGATAGATTTGGCCAGCCGCTTTTCCAACACCACATCACGGTAATATTGCCGTTCATCGGAATTATCGGGTGATAGCTCTGCGCCTGCTACATATTGCCAGCCCAAAGCTTGTAGTTGGTCAAGTGCTGGTAGCTCTACAAAATCAAATTCGTCTGATGCTGCCATGTTAAGCCACCTTCACCCGTTTCTTCCCCGTCAACAAATCCTGCATCAGGGATTTTTTTAGAGCTTTAGTATGCTCCAGTTTGCGCTGTTTTTCTTCGATGTTTCTTCCCATGGAATCGATTGTATTAACTATTTTCTCAAGTTCATCGGGCTTTGGAAAAGCAATCACTGTGTCTTGGATTTGTTTAAGACTCAATTGAGGGTAAGCTTGCCCTGTCTGTATAGATAAAAATTCCCGCAGTTGTCTTTCTGTATTTAGAAAGTGCATCACATATCTGCTTTTATTCTGTGTTTTTACCCGTACTCTAGCTATGTGCTGATTGATATTCGCCTCTGGATGCATATACGGGTAAATACATGCACTACCTATATATCCAGTAATACTGATTAGAATGTCACCCCCAACGATTTTTGATCTTTCCATAGCATCATGCGCTTCTTGAGAAATGAATTTTGCACCAGCAAAAGAGAATGCATCTTTTTTTACTGATTCACTTTTCAAAAAGACTATACCAGAGGTCTGCCAATCAAACCCGTATGTTGTTGGGGTAGCACCTTTAGTAATGCGAGCAGAAATATCACTTAACTTTTCAACCGTCCACCCCTTCGGAATCTTCCCAAGCGGACTGTCTTTGAATTCTGTGTGATTGATGCCACGGGTCAGCAACTGGTTCATGGTGGCTTTTTTCAAATCTTGAAGCTTGTCGATTTGGGCTTGGCTCTTCTCAATCACATCATCTACAGATGTCAAAATCTCTGCGATTTTTTCCTGCTCTGGAAGGGGGGGGAGTAATGCTTGTATATTTTCCATCTGACTTTGATTTATAGATGGCACAGCGCCATCTTGTGCGAAATCGGCGAAATCAATATTGTTTAGAGTATGATACAAATATATATTGTCGATAGAATGCGGCATGGCAGCCATCATATTATTATCTATTGCTGTATCTCTAGATAATATTCTTCTCCTGTTCAAAAATAATGCGGCCCCGACTTTAGCAAATACTACGCTCCCATTTGGAAATAGTTTTGTTTTAGCTTCAATCTTAATATCTTCATTTATCCAATTATTCGCCGCGTAAATATACTTACCATTTTCAGGTAAATTCATATCGCTAACTTTTATGAAAGGGTAATCACCATTTTTGTTGCCCTGGTATTTTTCTTTGAAGGCGCTACCGCCAGTAAATTTACAAGTATCGCCTAGATATGCCCATTTCCATCCTTCTGGAGCTAACTCACTCATAACCAAGCTCCTTTAGATGACCCCACATAGTCGCTTCAGCTTGGTTAACTTCTTCATTCAGGCCGTGCAAAGAAACACGGTACTTATCCCACCAGCGCTCAAACTGGCCAATAATTGCGCCATCATCTGAAGTCAGATGGTCACGAATTTCTTCTTTAGATGTAATCTCCGATTTGAATTCGTAATAGTCATCGTCACGTCTTGTGAACACACAAGAAACATCCATGCCTTGCAGGGTTTCCTGAATATATTCATCTTCCACTTCACTTACTGGAATCCCACTTTGCAGAATGGCCTTTACATCAAAAGCTTCAGGCGGTGGTGATGTATCTGCATAACGGCGAATATTCAGGTTATGGTCGTTCTCCCTGATTTCTTCGATTGTTATAACAGATGAATAGCGTTTGGTTTCCTCATAATTGTCATAAGTGGCAATGATTTTTTCGATATCCTCATCACGTAGGCGGTTTTGGTTTTTGCCTTCTTCATATTCCAATTCGCCATTTATGAAGATAACTTTGCCACGGCGGCCTTCAGGTTTGCTTTTGTTTATAATCAACAAAGCGGCAGGAATGCCTGTGCCGTAGAATAAAGAAGATGGCAGGCCAATAACAGCTTCCAGTAAATCATCTTCCAAAATACCTTTGCGGATTTCTTTCTCGCTTGATCAACGGAATAGCACCCCGTGTGGTACAACCACGCCCATCATACCTTCCGCATTTACGGATGCGATCATATGTTGGATGAAGGCCAGATCACCTGCATCCTTTGGCGGGGTGCCATAAGGAAAGCGGCCAAAAGCATCATTATCAGCTTCATCCTTGCCCCATTTTTTCAAGGAAAAGGGCGGGTTGGCAATCACCCGATCAAAATGCATAAGTTCGCCATTCTCGATATGCTGCGGATCACCTAAGGTATCGCCCTTGCGAATATCAGCATTAAATACCCCATGCAAAAACATATTCATCTTACAGATGGCCCAAGTGTTTAGGTTCATTTCTTGGCCGAATAAGGAAAGGTTGGCAGCATTCTCATCATGTTGAATCAGATAATTGCGTGTGGTCACTAACATACCGCCAGACCCAACGGTTGGATCGTAAACCTTCATGCCTGCATGTGGCTTCAACAGTGAAACAAGAAGCTTCACCACTTCTGATGGGGTGTAGAATTCACCGCCTTTTTTACCTGCACTATCAGCAAACATCTTGATTAGATATTCATAAGCCGATCCCAAAAGGTCAGGGCTTTCAAAATCTGCATTGCGAAGGCGATACTTGGAGAAGTGTGAAAGCAAATCCTGAAGTTTCTTATCGCTCAGTTTGTTCTTTATATTAAAATCAATGGAAACCAACACGCCTTCCAATGATGGGTTGTGCTCTTCAATGGCTTCGGTGGCCTTGTTAAGCTCTGCGCCAATATCATGTTTCAGGTCTTTGATGTGTGCCCAGCGTGCACGCTCTGGTACAAAGAAGGTGCTATCATATTCATCTTCATCACTGGCCAACTCTTCGGCCTGCGTTTGGTCTTTGCCTTTTCCTATATAAAACTGAATAATCTTTTCTTGCTCTTCTTCAAAGGAGTCAGAAAGGCGTTTTAGAAACATCATGCCAAAGATGTAATCTTTGAATTCGGATGCATCCATATTGCCACGCAGGATATCTGCTGTTTCCCAAAGAAAGGATTCCAGTTGGGCAAGGGTAAGTTTTTCAGTCATTAATCAACTAACTTTTCAAAAGAAGAATGTTATAGGCAGCCAGCCCCCAAATTTTTATTGAATTCATAATGTCAGAATCTTCAAATCTGGCAATCTTATTCGATTAACTTTCTATATATAAGTGTGCCATCGTTATAAACTAATACGTTTATCGCCTATGCCGTTCGGTATAGATGTAAATCATCTATAAGAAATATTTCTGGCCAGCACGCATCCTATCAGAAACTTTGGCCAAGAAACGCCAATCGGGCCTGTCTTTTTACGGTATACCCCCAGTGGTCATTTCAATGATACAGAATAAGTGTCTTTTTAGGGTTGACTCTGCATTATGAGACGAGCGAATATCTATGTCTAGACCCCAATAAGACAGAATGGTGAATGATATGGCGATATATGGATATTCAAGAGTTAGTGACCGGACCCAGAATTTATCAATTCAGGAAGAAGCCTTGCGTGCTGCTGGCTGCGAAGTTATTCGATCTGAAAAGGTTTCAGGTACATCTATGAATAACCGTGATGAGCTTCGTAACCTGCTAGACTTTATACGTGAAGGCGATGAGTTGGTTATTACAAGGATTGATCGCCTTGCCCGTAGTATTCTTGATTTACATATGATTGTTGAAGAGTTGGAAGCAAAGGGTGCGACCCTTCGTGCTACTGAACAGCCTATATCTACAGGCGATGCCGCATCAAAAGCATTTCTATCCATGTTGGGTGTATTTGCTGAATTTGAAACCAACCTTCGGCGTGAACGCCAGATGGAAGGTATTTTGAAGGCCAAGGCATCTGGAAAATACAAGGGCCGCAAGCAATCCATTGATCGTGATAGGGTTAAGCAACTAAAAGCCCAAGGCATGGGTGCTTCTAAAATAGCTGCCGAATTAGGTATTGCACGGGCCAGCGTTTATCGGGTGCTTGAAGAGGAAGTGGCATGAAGGCCATCGCACCATATGCCATTGGTGGCGCTTTGATGAGTGCAGGTGCAATGGGCATCGGTACCGTTGTGCTTCTTTATGGGGTTTTACGTGATTGGCGTTTCTGGTTGTTGGGCCTTGCCGCATTTTGGGTGGGCTTCCATTTCGGTAGGTAAATCATAGAAAAAGACCATGGGCTAAACAGTTTATAATCATAGGGTTATGATATTTACGTCAGCTTTACCTGCTGAAAAAATAAGTGCGCCATATGTTGCTAGGATAATAGGAGTTTCAAAAGATAAATTATTTTATATTTTGGACGCAATTCATAAAGTTAAATCATTGATTTTACAAAATAATTAAATGGACACATTATTAGAATATTATGACCTCCGGCTGCGGCAATTTCGCTGGCGCGTTTGGCGGTTTCCTGGCCCTTGATGTCGGTAAGGTCAGCATAAACTGGAGCCTCGGATGACGTGCTGGCTTCGGGGGGTGTAAGAATTTGGGCGCCTTTAAAGTGGTTGATCAGGTCCAGCAGATTATCCGGCGCAATGATGCTGACATCTCCGGCCCAAGCCGCTTCCCCGCCCTGGGCTTTCGGGCAAATCAATCCCAGACCAGCACCGCTTGCAAAGACTGCCGCTGGCAGCACCCCGACGACGGGTGCGAGTTTACCATCAAGGCCCAGTTCGCCCAACGCGCAATAGCCTTCGATGTCTTCGACCTGTAAAATATCCATGGCGCCAAGCAGGGCAATGGCAACAGGCAGATCAAAGTGGCTGCCTTCCTTGGATAAATCAGCCGGGGCAAGGTTAACAGTGATGCGTTTTGCGGGAAGTGACATGCCCAGCGCGTGCAGCGCAGCCCGGACCCGCTCGCGGGCTTCTGATACGGCCTTGTCCGGCAAACCAACAATTGTAAAAGCCGGAAGGCCGTTTGCGATTTGAACCTGAACATCCACATCGCGAACATCAATACCGTTGAATGCGACCGTTTTAATGCGCGCAACCAATGTGCGTTACCCCCATACATTTTATACAAATGAGTGTATAGGGGCGAGGCTATAAATTGCCAGAAATTATTTTATTTAAGGGGATTACTGGATTTTTGCGTAAGCCCGATTTGCGTAGATCAGGGGCAGGCCGATGCCGCCCTTGAAGACGTCTTCGACGTCACCGAACAGGACATGATGGGTTTCCATGCGCTGGCTTTGGCTGATCCGACAGTCAAAGGCAACAAGCGGGTTTTCAAGTCTGGGTGCTCCAGTTTTCATGGGCACCCAGCTATCTGAAGAAAACCGGTCTTCCTCGCTGCGTCCGGCAAATCGATCAGCAATATTACTTTGGGTTTCATTGAGTACGTTAACGCAGAACACGCCATTCTCCAGTATTGTGTTAATGTTTCGGCTCAAGTGATGAACACAGACTAGCAAAACCGGGGCCTCTCCATCGGCAGACACCGACGACATGGCGGTCACCGTCAGCCCACCACGCCCGGCAGGTCCGTCTGTTGTGATAACGTTTACGCTTGAGCCGACGCAGCTCATGGCATCAATAAATTTTTGCCGATGATCTAACGACATATTTTGAGGCTCCGTAACTGTGGCAGTAATGGGGGTCGCGATTTTGCTAATCTTGTTCATAACTTAGTCCTCAGGCTTTTTCTGGCTGAAGGGTTTCACCAGCGTCGATGGGGGGTAAGCCCATAGCCATACGTCCGGTAAATAATATTTGACGTTTTTCCTGCATGGGATGGAATTGGCAAGCGAAGCTATCCCGCACCAGGCGTTCAATAACCTGTCCACGGATGTAGCCCGGACCACCGGAAGCTTCCAATGCTTTTGTGGTTGTCTCAATGACAGCTTTGGCCGTGATGGTTTTGCGTTTGACCATTTCGTTGGTCAGTTCTTCACAAGGGTCAAAGTTCAGGTCATCGGCAAGCGCCACCATGCTTTGTTGTGCAAGCTTCGCCGTTGTCAGGGCATTTTCCATTTCGCCCAGCAAATACGGTCTCGCGGCATCGCCAGTTTTGCCTTTCGCGGTCTGTCGTGCGTTTTCGGCTGCTTTTTCTGCGACCCCTGCATAGGTCGACATAATCAGCGGCAAGGCCACGCCCAGAACAGTGTTCCAGACGGGGTGGAATTTTTCCGCCGGGCGTTTTAATGCAATCGCTGTTTCTGGGACAAAAACATTTTCCAAAACCACACAGTGTGATCCGGTTGCCCGCATGCCCATGGCTTTCCAGTTTTCTTCAATGCTGACGCCTTCGGCGCTCATCGGTACGGGGAAGTGCATGACAATCGAGCCCAGCTCCGGGTCATCAAAGGGGGCTGAGGTAATCAGCATGTCACCAGCCGGGCAACCGCTGGCAAAATATTTTTTCGCGTTGACGATATAACCATCTTCGGTTTTTTGCATATCGCCGTTAGAGCCAAGCCAGTCTGTTGCACCAGTGCTGATCAGGATCAACTCATTTGCGGCGACTTTTTCCAAAAGCAGCTTGCCGGGATTTCCCCGTTGATAATTCCAGACGGCGGCTGAGATAATATGCTGGTGCATGGAAAAGGTCAGCGCCGTTGATCCACAATAGGTGGCAATTTTGCGAACGGCTTCGCACATTTGTGAATGGCTTGCACCACCGCCGCCCAGTTCCACGGGAACCATGGCTGAAAACATTTTATTTTGTTTTAGCTCGGCAAAGTTTTCTGCGACGAAAAGATCGTCCTGATCATTGCTTGTTACACGCGCGGCAAAGCCGTCACCAAGTTGTTCAATAACCTTGATTAGGTTTATCTGTTGAATTGTAGCGTCCATAATATTCTCCTGTTTCTTGTTGAGAATTAGACTAAACTTCAATTTATCAGATTGTGATAGTACAAAATCTGTACTTGAACAATCCTAAAAAAGGCCATAGCGTATTATACATGAAAAACTCTGATGGATATGGTCAATTTTGTCCAGTTGCAAAAGCAGCGGAAGTTCTGGCGGTTAAATGGACGCCGGTTATCATTCGTGAACTTTTGACGGGAACCCATAAATTTACTGATTTGAAAAAAGGCATGCCGTTAATGTCGCCAAGTTTACTGTCGACGCGCCTTCTGGAATTGGAAGCGGCAGGCGTTATTCGACGCGAGCAAGCTTCAACGGGTAGGGGGTCAGAATATTATTTAACCCCTGCCGGTGAAGCGTTGGAGCCAATTATCGTGACCCAGGGTCAATGGGCGCAAAAATGGCTTCAACAAAATCTTGAGGACAGGGATCTCGATCCCTCTCTGTTAATGTGGGACATACACCGCAATATAGATTTTGACTACAT
>JABJOR010000041.1 GCA_018664265.1 Rhodospirillales bacterium | reverse complement strand
TGAAGCCGCCAAAATCGGTGCTGGTGTTGTTACCGCACCGCCCAAAGTTCTATGGCAATTGTTCAAGCACCCCTTAACAGACAAAGGCCTTGATTCGTTCATGGCCGATTGGGAAAAAACCGGACAATCGATCCTGTAAGCAATTAAGCAGGGGAGGGACATGACAGACGATAACAACGAAGAAGAGCTCAGTACGTATCTGGCTAACGAGATTGTCTCCCTCGCCAACTCTAAGCTGGGTGCTGGCTTGAGTCTGTCATCTATCGCCACAGCCTTGCGCCATGCAGCTGCTAATTTCAGCGCATTTTCCCACATACAAAACAATGAAGACCCATTACAACAAGAAACCTTGAAACAGGAGTTCTCGGATTTACTCAATTACTATCTGGAGCTACATGCTGGAAACAATACAGACGAATAAAAACCCGCCTCAATAAATCATATTTACGTTTACCAGGTGTGGAATTTCTGCCAGCATTGGTGTAGGTAGTTTAGCGATAAAAACTTTAACTTGGTAAAAATTATGTCAGAAGAGAAATCAAATTTCAGACTGGTAACCCGTGGTGATTTTGACGGAATTGTATCCGGGTCACTTCTGAGTGAACGTCAACTCGTCAGTGAAGTTGTTTTTGCTCACCCGAGGGATGTTCAAAGCGGCGTTTTTACCATTACGTCCAATGATATTATAGCCAATCTTCCCTATAGTGAGTTGGCACATATGTGTTTTTCGCATCACCATAATGCGAGCTTCAAAAGCGGTGAACACGACAATCTGGTATCCGATATCAAAATGCTGTCAACGGCACGGGTAATCTACAATTACTTCGGAGGATTTGAAACATTCCCGGAAGTTTCTGAAGATATGCTGCAGGCTGTAGACAAAGCTGGGTCTGCCAACTACGAAGTCGAAGACACCCTGATACCTTCAGGCTGGACCCTGTTAAATTTCATTCTTGATCCACGCACAGGATTAGAAGAATTTAAAACATTCAATGTTTCGCGTGATGTGTTCATGACGGATTTGATTGCTTTTTGTAAAAGAAGCCCAATTGAGGAAATCCTGTCACATCCGGATGTTGAAGAGCGGCTGACAACATTTCAGTATTACAATGAGTTCGCTGAACTTCAAATTTCGCGTTGCGCTGAGGTACACGACAAAACTGTCCTGGTTAATTTCCGTGATGAGGAAAAGCATTACCCCGGTAACAGGTTTATGGTCTATGGCCTGTTCCCACAGTGCAATCTGTCTATCCATCTATCCGCAACAGACGCTTCAGGTATAACAGAAATTTCTGCCGGAAAATCAATTATAGACACCACATCAAAAATCAATGTTGGTGATTTGATGTACAAATATGGTGGGGGGGGACACTCAGCTGCAGGGACCTGCCGCGTTGAGGATTCGAAAGTTGATACAGTCGTTTCTGAAATTCTGAATGAAATTCAAACTACTGTAAATTAACAGACCCGGACATAGAGAAGATGCCATCTTTGGATAATCCGATAATAACACACCCATCTCCAAGATTAAATATTTGCCATTGTCGAACCAGAGAATGACTACCGCGGGGAATCTCGATTAATTTTTTGGTCCCCGAAAAAGATTCGATAATACCACGGCCTTTTTTATCAGCAAATATCGCAAATCGCCCACTTTCGTCATTGGAAAAACTGGCATTTTGACAAACGAAGACATGCCTGTCGTGATGAGACAATCTTTCCATTCGTTGAACAGCCTTTGCAAATACCACACATCGGGCACTCACTTGCGCAAAAGATGCTGCTGCAGGAAGGCCTAGCAATTGTTTGAGGGTGAGATTCGTTGACGTCCCTGCCACAGGCAGTTGGTATTGTGATTCAATGTCCGTGCAATTGTCGACTTCTTCTATGCGAAACCCTTCTAGCCTTGCCCGCTCTTCCAGTTTATCTTTCAATGCGGATTTTGCTTTTTCTACACTTTTTGCAATGCTTGCCTGGGCAAATTCCGAAGCAGACAAACTCGAGCCAGAGACCTGAAGAGACATGGTTGTGAAGTACCACACCAGAAGGCCGACAAGTGGAATACCAAAAACCCCGCCAAGAACCAGATAGAAGCCAATTGAAAACTTCTTCTTCTTGCCTTTTTTCGGTTTGTTTTTAGTCGCAGCTTTAGCCATTGTCAAAACCGTAAATTAATGATTAGCGATGCGTTCCTGTGTATTGTAATTTTTTTATTTTTTTTTAAAGAAAAACAGTTAACAATGATTAAAAATAGAGTTCCTGTACTTAGATTACAATAAATAAAAATCATCATTCTATGATTGTTTATTCATTTAAAACAAATATTCATGGTTGAAAAATTGTCATTTAAGGTATTTCAAAACATCAATTTCGCTCATTCCAATCGGGCATAGGGCGTTTATTAACAAATGCATTAATACCTTCATGAGCCTGCGCATCCACCATATTGGATACAATGACATCAACAGCTTTCTCGTACGCTCCGTCGAGGCCACTTTCCAGTTGGCGATAGAATAAAGACTTGCCCATGCTGATTGCCTGGGGTGAATGGCGGACAATACGTGCCGCCATATCATCAATGGCTCCGTCCAGCTCATCCGGTAAAACAACAGTATTCACAAGGCCAAAATGAAGTGCTGTCTGGGCATCAATAAAATCACCGCTCAGCAACATCTCCATAGCTTTTTTGCGTGGCACATTACGGCTGAGCGCCACACCAGGGGTTGCACAAAACAGGCCGACATTAATACCCGAGGTCGCAAACCGGGCCTGATCTGAAACTACAGCCAGATCACAGGTTGCTACAAGTTGGCATCCGGCGGCAGTCGCAATACCGTGAACCTTGGCAATGACAGGCTGGGGCAGGCGATTGATTGCCAGCATCAGCCGAGAGCATTTGGCAAACAAGGTCTCGACTTCATCGCGGCTGTTTTTCTCATTGATTTCCTTGAGGTCATGACCAGCACAATAGGCTTTGCCGTTAGCCGCCAATACCACAACCCGAACGGATTTATCCGCTGCAACCTCGGCCAGCATGTCTTCCAGTGCACTCATCAGGGCATCTGAAAGCGCATTGAACTTATCCGGCCTGTTCAGGGTCAGGGTGGCAACGTGGTTTTGGTCGGTGCGCAGCACCAAAGAGTCAGTCATGGAAGGTGTCCTCATTCAAATATATAGAATAATCAGTATACCAGCGAGCGAGAACAACGCCATCCATCACATCTTCAATTTTACCATCTTGTGATCGTACAATGCTTCATCGTGGCGGGTCGCTTGAAAGCGTTCACCGAAGGCTTCTATCTCGAAACCCTGTTTGTTGGCAAGATCAATAGGCACGTAACCCATGACGATGGATTTACCCACTGTATGACCATAACCGCCACTGGTGGTTACATTGACCACCTTGCCGTCATGCAAAATACATTCGCCGCCATGAACCCAGGCCTCGCCATCGAGCGAGAAGGTGCAGAGTTTTTGCTTTGGTCCGCCCGCGCGGGCTTTTTCAAGCGCAGCCCGTCCGATAAAGTCACCTTTGGTCTTGAAGCCGATACGTCCCCCAAGTCCGGCATCAAACGGGGTGTAGTCGGGGGTTACATCGCTCGACCATGCCACATACCCTTTTTCAAGGCGCAGGGATGCAATAGCGCGATATCCGGCATTTGTAATGCCAAATGTTTTGCCTGCCTGGCACAGGCTCTCATAAACATGCAGTGTATATTCGGTGGGGATATGAAGTTCCCAGCCCAGTTCCCCCACATAGGATATCCGCACGGCGCGAACCGGGGCTGCGCCAATGAAAATCTCGCGCACTGTGGCAAACGGGAAGGCTTCGTTGCTGACATCGCTTTCGCTGGCAAGTTCCAGAACCTTGCGGGCATTAGGGCCACACAGATTAATCACGGACCGGGCCGAGGTAATATCCGTGAGCACCACCACGTCACTGTCTTCCGTATTGCGATTGATCCAGTCCAGATCGTGGGTCGCCAGTGCACTACCCGTTACAATATAGAAAGTATCGGATGCCGTGCGGCAAATCGTAATATCGGCCTCGATCCCGCCGCGTGCATTACACATCTGGGTATAGACAACGCTGCCCACTGGCTTGTCCATATTTGCAATGCACAAGCGTTGCATAACAGCCAGTGCATCCGGCCCTTTCATTTCGAACTTGGAAAATGACGACATATCAATCAAGGCGACATTTTCACGAATGGCTTTGCATTCCAGCGCAACCGTGTCGTGCCAGTTAGGTTTCTTAAAGGAATAGATATCGACGGCTTCTACGCCATCTGTAGCAAACCAGTTGGGGCGCTCCCATCCGGCTTTGGAGCCCATGACCGCGCCCTGATCTTTCAGCACGTCATAAAGCGGACTGCGGCGGATACCGCGTGTGCTCTGGTTTTCCTCATTGGGCATATGCAGGTGATAGTACTTGCCGTACATCTCGATACAACGCGGATACAAAAATGCCTTGGCGTTATGGTGTGGCCCGAAGCGCCGCACATCCAGACCAAACAGATCGACACTGGGTTCACCCTCGGTGATCCATTCCGCCATCATGGCCCCGGCACCACCGCCCGCTGC
>JABJOR010000040.1 GCA_018664265.1 Rhodospirillales bacterium | reverse complement strand
TTTCTGAAACGGTGGACGTTGCCAAAGCCTGCTTTGATGCTGGTGCAGATGGTATTCACGCCCATGTGCGCGATGAAGAACAAAACCATACTCTGGACGCCGGGCTTTACCGGGAACTGCAAGACGAAATGGCTTTGCAGGTACCGCAAATGGTTGTGCAAATTACCACGGAAGCCGTGGGGCGCTATAGCGCTACCGAGCAACGACAGCTTGTCTATGATCTGACGCCAAGGGCTGCGTCAGTTTCCCTGAAAGAAATGATGTCGGATGATGATAAGGTTGAAGCGGGACGGTTTTATAATTGGGCTTTTGAGTTTGAAATTGCCGTTCAGCATATTCTATATTCAGTCGAAGAAGTAACGCGCCTGTTTGATTTGGTCAGAGAAGGCGTTATTCCGGATGGCCCTCTTCAAGTTTTGTTTGTTCTGGGCCGGCATACAAAAGATCAGCAAAGTGATCCGGCAAGCCTGAATCTATTTCTGGATGCGCTACCACAAGATAAAGCCCGCCCTGAATGGGCCATCTGTGCCTTTGGGAAAAATGAAATTCTGTGCCTTGTTGAAGCCGCCAAACAAGGTGGAAAAGCGCGCATAGGATTCGAGAATTCAATCTGGAATGACGATGGCTCGGTTGCTAAGGATAATGCAGAACGCGTGAAGGCGCTTGTTGAGAGAATTCAGGCGAAATAGGTATCAAGGATAGGCAATGACAAATTCTCCGGATAACTTTTTTAATGTGGATGCCATGGATCAGGGCATTCATCGAGTGCTTGCCAAAGGCCTTGAAACGCGGGTGTTTCCCGGTGATCAGGCGATGATTTCCATTGTCAGGATAGGACCGAACGAGCGCGGAACGACACACGCACATCCCGAAGAGCAATGGGGCTTTATCTTTCGCGGGTCCGGTATTCGAATTCAGGACGGAATCGAGACGGCAGTCTCGGAAGGTGATTTCTGGCGAACACCGGGCAACGTAGAGCACACTTTTCAAGCCGGGCCGGATGGGGCTGTTGTCTATGACGTTTTTGCGCCACCCCGTGATGAGTACAAAAAACCGGGCGAGGGCTTTGGCGGTGAGTAACAGTTCGCGCTTTGAGGCCATCATCTTTGATTTTGACGGCGTGCTGGCAGACTCCACCCATATCAAAACAACGGCTTTTCGCTCAGTCTATAAACAGTACGGTGATAGTGTTGTAGACGCTGTCGTGGCTTATCATGCAGCCCATGAAGGTATTTCCCGAGTTGTGAAAATCAAGCACTGTCATAAAGAATATCTGGGGATTGATCTGGATGATCAGGCGCTAGCCGAGGTTGTCAGCACATATCAGGACATTGTTGAAACAAAAGTTATTGAGTGTGACTGGATTGAAGGCGCACGTGAGTTGCTTGATTCAGTCTATCAAAAGATACCGTTGTTTGTAGCTTCCGGAACGCCGCAAGATGAACTACGCCGCATTGTTGATGCGCGCGGCATGTCGCATTACTTTACCGAAACACGGGGCTCCCCGGACAAGAAGGATGTGATTGTGCGTGATGTTGCGATTCGCTTCGGCTTCAATCCGACCAATGCATTATTTTTAGGCGATGCCATGACCGATTATCATGCGGCAATGGCTTGTAATTGCCCCTTTATTGGTGTCGTTGCCCATGATCGCGAAAATCCTTTTCCAGAAAACAGCCAAACCGTCGAGAATTTATTATTTATTGCCGAGTTGCTTTAAGATATCGTTTGATACTAATTACTATTTGCCCTTTGAAGGATTCTAATGATACCCTTTAAATCTACAGACGATTAAATGTCTGAATAGTCTTATATAAATTAAACAAAAATCTTGTTGGTGTTTCCAAATCGTGACTTCCTTGGAAACCGTGACAGAAATTATAAGCAGGGAAAAAATCATGTTAAAAATCAAATCTATTATGCCTGTCCTGGCGGCTGTAGGCCTTGCATGGACAATGAATATGGTAACATCAAGTGATGCTGCTGCTGAATGCGAACGAGGCACCCTTGATAAACAATATTGTGATATCGATCATGATCTAGTTGCTGATCTTCCAACGGACCCGGCAGACTGGGTTAACCCGGACACTATTATTTTCTCATACACGCCTGTCGAAGACCCGGCTGTGTACGCTAAGGTCTGGGATGGTTTCATCAAGCATATGGCTGCTGTAACGGGTAAAAACGTTGTGTTTTTCCCCGTGCAATCTTACGCCGCACAGTATGAAGCCATGCGGTCAGGTCGCCTACACATTGCGGGTGTAAACACCGGTGGTAACCCGGTTGCTGTGAACTGCGCCGGTATGGTTCCGTTCGCAATGATGGCATCTGCTGATGGTTCCTACGGCTATGAAATGGAAATCATTGTACCAGCCAACAGCGATATGATGACACCAGCGGACATCAAGGGCCGTACCCTTACCTTTACATCCCCGACGTCCAATTCTGGCAACAAGGCACCATCTGCGTTGTTGAAATCTGAATTTGGTCTGGTCAAGGATGTTGACTTCGAAACCAACTTTTCTGGCAAGCATGATAACTCGATTCTCGGCATTGCCAATGGCGATTATGAAGTTGCCCCAATCGCAAACTCTGTGCTGAAACGTATGATTGATCGTGATGTCATCAAGGCCGATTCATACAAGACCATCTATAAGTCTGAAACTTTCCCGACCACAGGCTATGGTCATGCCCATAATCTGCATCCGGAAGTTGCAGCAAAAGTCAAAACTGCGTTCTTCACATTTGAATGGGCTGGCTCCGACCTTCAGGCTGAATTCAAGAAAGAAGGCCGTTTTGTTTCCATTCATCACAAATCTGACTGGAACGTTATTCGCAAAATCGATGCTGCAAACGGCGTGAGTTATAGCTGTAAGTAATGTCCTGTAAATTCTTGGGGCGCTGGGGGAAATCTCTGGCGCCCCGAGTTTGATTCTTTCATATATATAATTTAATTCACAGCGGAGAGCCCGGCATGTTGCGCCTCGACTCACTAAGCAAACAATATAAAACTGGCGATTTGGCGCTCACCAATATCTCTCTCGAAATTCCAAATGGGCAGGTTATGGCTTTAATCGGCCCGTCCGGTGCTGGAAAATCAACCCTGATCCGCTGCATAAACCGATTGGTTGAGCCTACGTCAGGCGCGGTTTACCTGAATGATCTTGAGCTTTCGTCTCTGAACCAGTCAAACTTGCGCAAAGCCAGACGCCGCATGGGGATGATCTTTCAGGAATACGCCCTCGTAGAACGGTTGACTGTGATGGAAAATGTTCTTTCTGGTCGCTTGTGGTATGTCGGGTTTTGGCGCAGTTACTTTCGAAAATTTCCTCAATCCGATATAGACGAAGCATTTCGTTTGCTGGAACGCGTTGGCCTAGATCACATGTGTGACAAACGCGCTGACGAGCTTTCCGGTGGGCAGCGACAGCGCGTTGGTATTTGTCGTGCATTGATTCAAGATCCCGAATTATTACTGGTGGACGAGCCCACAGCCTCGCTCGACCCCAAAACATCGCGCCAGATTATGCGTCTGATTTGTGAGCTGTGTGCTGAACGCAAGCTTTCGGCCATCATCAATATTCATGATGTGATGCTGGCACAAATGTTTGCCCAGCGCATCGTTGGCTTGCAATTGGGGGAAATCGTTTATGATGGTCCCCCCAACGGAATGACACCTGCTGTTTTAACCCAAATTTATGGCGAGGAAGATTGGGAAAAGACGATTGAAAACGTTGATGACGATGACGTTTTAGATGATGAAGAGATCTTGACAAATGACGCCTGACACCCTTGCAGCAGGAACTTTCGGCCTCTCCAGGCGGTGGAAAAAACCGCCAATGATCAAGCGTCCGTTGGTGCGTTGGGCTTTGTGGCTGGCTGCGGGAATTTATCTGGCGCTGGCCTTTGGGACCATGGAAGTTAATTGGGGGCGGGTCGCTGATGGCATCCCCCGTGGTGCACGGTTTATTTCCGGATTCTTTCCACCAGACTTCGTCAGCAGTTGGGGTGAGATCCTTTCAGGATTGAATGAAAGTATCTGGATGACCGTGACGTCTACAGTTATTGGCATCGCAGTTTCTATTCCAATTGGATTGGGCGCTGCCAAAAACCTTGCACCAAAACCAGTCTATTTGTTGTGCCGTGGAATTCTTGCCCTGACCAGAAGTTTTCATGAAGTCATCATTGCAATTTTCATGGTCAAGCTATTCGGGTTTGGTCCGTTTGCCGGGTTCCTGACACTGGCGATTGCTACAATCGGGTTTTATGGAAAATTACTGGCCGAAGATATCGAAGACATGGACCCGGTTCAGGCCGAAGCCGTAAAAGCAACGGGCAGTGGCTGGTTCCAGTGGCTTAATTACGCTATTCAGCCACAAGTCATGCCCCGCATGATCGGCCTTGGTTTGTATCGACTGGACATCAATTTCCGCGAATCTGCTGTGGTTGGGATTGTTGGAGCCGGGGGCATTGGTGCCACTCTGAACACAGCCTTTGACCGGTATGAATTTGACACTGCCGCCGCTGTCTTACTAATCATAATTGGCATTGTTATGATAGTTGAATATACATCGGGCTTCGTCCGTCAGAAGGTGCAGTAAGATGGCAGTATCAACAAAAGACGGACTGAAAGTATGGCAACGCCGGGACCGCAATAAGCAGCTCTCTATCTGGGCAGGTTATTTTGTTGCGATCACCATTTTTATGGTTTGCTGGCAGTATATGTCGGGTAAGACAATCTGGATGTTTGTCTGGGACGCACCTCGACAAGGTGTTGATATCGTATCGCGCATGGTGCCGCCAAAATGGGAATATGCCAACGTCATATGGGGTACAGTATGGGACACAATTAATATCGCCACTTTAGGGACAATCATGGCAATAATTCTGGCTGTGCCGACGGCTTTTTGTGCCGCGCGTAACACCACGCCCAGCGTCCGGTTTGTACGACCAATTGCGTTGTTTATTATTGTCTCATCGCGTTCTATTAATTCATTAATCTGGGCTCTTATTCTGGTGGCGATACTTGGCCCTGGTATGTTTGCTGGCGTCATAGCCATCGGGCTTCGATCCATCGGGTTTTGTGCCAAGTTATTATACGAAGCAATTGAAGAAATCGACCCGGGTCAAGTTGAAGCTGTTGAGGCAACGGGTGCTTCGGGAATACAAACTTTGGCTTATGGAATCGTTCCACAAATCCTGCCAGCGTTTGCCGGAATTTCCGTCTTTCGCTGGGATATCAATATCCGGGAATCGACCGTACTGGGCTACGTTGGCGCAGGCGGCATCGGCATTCACTTAAGCGGCTCAATTGATAATTTGGCCTGGACACAAGTCAGTGTTATTTTGATTGTGATTATTGCCACTGTGGTCATCAGTGAATGGGTTTCGGCAAAAGTTCGCCACGCAATTATTTAATAGACGACAGTATTTTTTCCGCCACTTCGACAAAGCCTTCTCCTTCAGGTTTTGTCGTGATCCAGGTCGGCAGGGCGCTGCACTGATCCTGCATGGACAGCAAGTTCGCCACACCGATCGCATTGGGGAAGTATTCAAACATTGGGCAGTCATTGGGTGAATCACCAACAAAGGCGTAATTGTTTTTGTCCAATGCCAAATCCATATCATAAAGTTCACGCATCATGCGCTTGGTCATGGAAAGTTTGTCGTATTCCCCGAACCAGCCATTGACGTGAATAGAGCTGACTTTGGCTGTGGCACCATGCTTGTGAAATATTGAAGCGATCGTGTCGATTTCATCCTGTGATAAAGGCTTCACGTCCTCGCAAAAATCAATGGCAAGATCAGCCACACGATAGGGTTGGTCCGATGAAATTCCGGCGCCGGGTATGCTCGCAAGAATTTCATCGCGTATGGTATCAAGCTTCCTGCGGTTTTCAGCGCGTACCTCATCACTGTCGATGAAAACTCTGCGCATGGTATTGCTTTCAGTGTCACGAGAAAAATAAAGCGCTCCATTTTCACCAACAACACCATCAACGGGCCAGGAACGGGCAATCATGTCACACCAGCCCGCCGGGCGCCCTGTTATTGGAATGACCAACAAACCTGCTGTTTGCAATTTTTCCATAGCATCGAAGACAGAGGCAGGCACACGGCCATCATAGGTTAATGTTCCATCGATATCGGTGAGAACCCCACGAATACTCTTTGCGTCGCTCTGGGGCCAAGTATGAAGAGGTTGGAGCTTTGTATTCATCGTCTGCCTATTTTTGGTTGTTACCCTGTAACTCTATAACCCTACAGCACCGAACCCGATGTCACCATGCCAGAAATGCTACTATCGTTGCCCCATTAATGAACTTGTGCCATACTAAGTTTGTTGGGGATAAATGGGGTTTTAATCAATGTTTGAGAACCATTTTTCTTCCCGACCATACCAGTTGGTGAGAGAGCTGGATTTATATGTGAGGAGATACAGCAGCCTGTATGGGCTGAAACATGATTACTAAAGCTGCTAGAATACCGGTATAGTCCATCAAGATCAGAAGACACCTCCGGTTATCATTCGTAGATATTACATCGAATTAACATCGGGGAGTAATTCAATGAAGAAGTCTGAAAGCCAAAGTTTGTCCGAGAAACCCGGACGCACGCGTAAAGCCAAAGATCCGAATAAACGGGGTTCCATAAAAAAATTCGCCCCTGAGGTCGAACAGTGGATGGCCGATGAAGGCGCTTCTTTCCCTTCGTCACAATCATCAATCATTCCCATGCT
>JABJOR010000394.1 GCA_018664265.1 Rhodospirillales bacterium | reverse complement strand
GCGACCATGCCTTCGACCGTGGGCTTGATGATTGTATCCATGATTTGTTTGGTCATGGCGTCATCAATGACAGGGGCCGGGCTGTAGGCTCCCATACCACCTGTATTGGGGCCTTCACCGCCATCAAAGGCCGGTTTGTGATCTTGTGCTGCGACCAACGGGAGGGCGTGGCTGCCATCTACCAGAGCAAAGAAGCTTGCTTCCTCGCCAATCATCAGTTCTTCAATAACCACTTCGCTGCCAGCAATCTCACCAAACGCCAATTCGGTCATGATATGATCAATGGCGGCGTGAGCTTCATTGTCGTTGCGACAAATAATCACACCCTTGCCAGCGGCCAGACCATCGGCCTTGATCACAAGCGGCGCGCTATGTAAATGAATGTATTCTTTTGCCGAATCGGGTTCGTCAAAACGACGGTAGTCTGCGGTCGGGATATCAAAGCGGGCGCACAAGTCCTTCATGAAGCCTTTGGAGCCTTCGAGATATGCTGCCCGTGCCGACGGGCCAAAGGCCTTTATATCGGCGGCTTCAAGCATATCAACCAGGCCATCTACAAGCGGACCTTCCGGGCCAACAACGACAAAATCAATATTTTCATTCTTGGCGAATGTGACGATGCCATCAAGATCGCTATCTTTTATATCCACGCACTCGGCTATTTGTGCCATTCCGGGGTTTCCGGGTGCTGCGTACAGGCGCTCGCATTTGGGTGATTTTGCAATTGCCCAGCAAAGAGAGTGTTCTCTACCTCCGGAACCTACCACAAGAACTTTCATTTTATGCCTAACCTCATTTATACTGCCGGGAGCGATTCTGTATCTTATAGACCTTATATTATGGCGGACAAAACTCTGAGCAACATAAAATCACACAATGTGCCAATTTTTTCTGTCGGTGAGCTGTCATCCGCCATAAAAAACACCGTTGAAGGCGCTTTTCATCATGTACGTGTACGCGGAGAACTCTCCGGGTTCAAGCGTGCAGCCTCTGGCCATATGTATTTTGCTCTGAAAGACGAGGACGCGGTTCTCGACGGTATATGCTGGAAAGGCACAGCCGCACGGCTTGGATTGAAGCCTGAAGACGGCATGGATGTAGTCGTCACCGGGCGTTTGACCACTTATGGCGCACGATCAACATACCAGATTATCATTGAAACCATGGAACTTGCCGGAGAAGGCGCACTGCTGAAGTTGCTGGAAGAACGCAAGCGCCGCCTTGGTGAAGAAGGCCTGTTCGATGCGGACCGCAAGCAGGACTTACCGTGGCTTCCGGATGTTATCGGTGTGGTGACATCGCCCACAGGCGCGGTCATTCGCGATATTATTCACCGTATAGAGGACCGCTTCCCCAGGCACGTGTTGCTCTGGCCTGTGCTGGTGCAGGGGGATACAGCTGCTGAACAAATTACGGCGGCGATTGAAGGCTTTAACGCTCTGGATGAAAATTCACCCCTGCCGCGCCCTGATGTGCTGATCGTTGCGCGCGGTGGTGGATCACTAGAGGACCTCTGGGCCTTTAACGAAGAAAACGTCGTGCGCGCTGCCGCAAACAGCGATATTCCGCTAATTTCCGCCGTTGGGCACGAAACCGACACAACCCTGATTGATTATGTCTCAGACCAGCGCGCACCAACGCCGACGGCCGCCGCAGAAATGGCCGTACCGGTGCGTATGGATTTGGCAGCCCAGGTAACTGATAATTCCCGGCGCATGACGTCTTCCATGAGCCGCTCTCTGGATGAACGGCGCAGACATCTCGAAGCCCTTAGCCGGGGCTTGCCCAGCCTGCAACGTCTGAGCGATGAAGCCACCCAGCGTCTGGATGACTGGTCAGAACGTCTGGACAACAGCCTGCGGGTTGGACTGGAGCGTCGCAAAGATCGATTCAGCGGATTGGCGGCGCGCCTCAGACGCCCGACAGCCCTGATCGATAATGCAAGCGATCATCTCGCCAGCCAGTCCCGCGCCCTGAACAGTGCAATCCGGGTGAAGCTAAAAGATCACGCCGCACAACTAGAAAACAAAACTGCTTTGCTGGAAAGCTATTCGTACAAACGCACTCTGGAACGCGGCTTTGCACTGGTCAGTGATAAAGACGGCGGAGCCTTGCGCAACGCCAGTGATATATCCGGTGGCATGGCGTTTAATGTGGAGTTCCATGATGGCCCTGTCGCCGCTATTGCCGGGGGCACGCCAGTAAAGCCTGTGCGTAAAAAAGCGGTAAAACCCAAATCATCAAAGGATGATTCGCAGGAAGATCCACAGGGAAGCTTATTGTGATAGTTCGACTTTTCCTTTTGGCATTCTTATGCAGCTTTCCAGCTTATGCCGATGATCCAGTATCGTTGTCAGGAGGTTTCATTCCTGGTGCCTTGATTATCGGGCAAACAGCTCCGGGTAATACGATCGCCGTAGATGGCGATCCGGTGCGGGTCTCAAGCGATGGCAAGTTTCTGATTGGGTTGGAACGCGATGCCAAGGGAAGTCTTGCGCTGGCGGTGAATGGGGCTGAAACCCATCAATACCCCATCGAGAAGCGAGACTATGAAATCCAGCGCATTGATGGTCTGCCATCCAATCAGGTTTCGCCGAACCCGGAGACTCTGGCGCGGATCAAACGCGAGCGGGTTTTTATCACCGACGCCAGAAAAGCAGACAGCCTGAATACAGATTTCGCCAGCGGTTTCATCTGGCCTGTCATCGGCCCGATTTCGGGCGTGTATGGTAGCCAACGCATTTTAAACGGAAAACCAAAAAACCCTCACAACGGTGTCGACATCGCCGCCCCGCGCGGATCAGAAATCGTCGCCATGGGTGATGGCAAAGTGGTGCTGGTGCATGAGGATATGTTCTATACGGGCAAGACAGTCATGATCGATCACGGCCACGGCCTGACCTCGGTCTACATCCATATGGATACGTTGCACGTGAGGCAAAACGATACCATCACCAAAGGAACCCTCATTGGTACGGTCGGCAAAACAGGCCGAACCACCGGTCCGCATTTGCATTGGGGGGTGACGTTGTTCTCAATGCACCTTGATCCAATGCTGGTGGTGGGGGAGATGCCTAAGCCTTAATCTGGCCAGCGATTGTGCAGCCAGAGCCATTGTTCCGGGCGCTCACGGGCCCAGTCTTCCAGCATTTGGTTAACCTCTATCATAAAGGCACGGATGTCGGCTTGTTTGTCGCCTGTGTCTTTTACATATCGGGGTGGATAGTGGGTGACCATGAATTTTGTTCCTTTGATGCGCTCCACCCGCACCGGGACAACGGGGCAATCAAAGCGCCTAGCAAACTGAGCCAGTGCCGGGGCAGTCATGGCGTCGTGTCCAAAGAATGGAATGGCGATGCCGTCATTGAGTTTTTGATCTGCCATAATGCCCAGATGCTCGCCGTTCATCAGTAACTGTAATGCGCGCTTGGCACCGCGTGCCCCTTTGGGGATCATCTCGCCGCCGCCGGGGTTGCGATGCATCAGTAACTTCACGGTCATGGGATTGTTGGGCAGACGGTAGATCAGGTGCAGGGGAATGCCGCGCAGGATGATGCTGCGCCCGGCCAATTCCCAATTGG
>JABJOR010000393.1 GCA_018664265.1 Rhodospirillales bacterium | reverse complement strand
CAGTTGGACCTGTGCATCTTGAACCCGTGCCCGGTTTCTTCCACACGCGTAGCATTGTCATGACCATCCCAAACATATGGCATGATGATTGCGGGCTTACCGAAATATAGGCATTCCGTAAAGCTGTTGTTCCCGCCATGATGAATAACCATATCCATCTGTGGAATAACTGATGGTTGTGGATACCAACTTTCAATATGTACATTTTCTGGTAAGGTGTCCAAATCATATTCATCCATGTAGTCACCCACATTGATCAACGCACGAATTTGCATACTGCCGGTAACATCAATCAGGCGTTTTAGCAGATCAATGTCTCCGGAACCTAGGCTACCAAAGCTAATATAAATGGCAGGTTTATCATTATAATCGCCCATATCGGGGATTGTGTAAGGCTCGTCTTTACGAACACATCCTTCCAGATATTGGAATCTTTTTGGATCCAGCGGATTGCGCCGATTGAATTTAACTGGTTCCGGGTAAAGCAATAAATTTAGGTATGGCGATGATTCACAGAACACTCCCAGTGGATATGGCTCAATACCACATTCCTTCAGGTATTCATTGAAATCTTCGTGGATAGGGCCGATGACCTCGTTATACTTAGTGGTAAATACCTTGTGGCCTTCATGGTCACTTTCGCTACAACCCGACAAGTATGGTGGAATATTCGGGTCGGATATTTCATTTTCCGAACAGGAAGTTATCCGCACCCACGGAACCCCGTGCTGAGCACATGCAGGGAACATAATTGCGTTGTCTACAACAATCAAATCCGGGTTGATCTTATCAAGAATTCCAGGCAACTCTTTCTGCGCCCACTTCGAGGTATCCACGATGGCTGCCCAACATTCTTTGACGTAATTATCAATCTGGTCATATGGGCTCAGGGCAAAATTAGGAATATGCCCATTGATAAAATCGGACCAGTACTTGGCCATTTCTTCCGGTGGCATGGGCTCTGACATATTAACATGGTGCTCCTCAAACCCATATTCTTTAAACACACCCGTAAAACCAGGATCAGATATAAATACCGGATTATGTCCCATGGCTCTGCAAGCTTGGGCAATGCCAACGGAGTTCAATGCCGGGCCATATGCGCCCTCCGGGAAAAATGCAATTGTTTTACCTTTACTCATGATATGTCCTTATGCTCCCTAAGTTAATTATCTTCATTTATGACGTTAGAATACGAGAATGACGGGGTGACCAAGCACACCAGATTTTTGTATTATCGGATAAAGATTCGGCAATCGGGTCAGCTGCAGAGACACGAACCAGTGCCATGGCACCGTTTTCCAGTCTGACATGAACTCCCAAATCCTGCCCGTGGTAAGCCAAATCGTCCACTTTGCCACTAATTGAATTATCTTCACCCATGGGTGGTGTTTTAGTAATCTTGATACGTTCAGGACGAACGGCTAGTGTTGCATTCATTCCAGCCTGACTATTGTTTTCAACGGCTCCTCTTAGTAACCCCAAGCCATTAATTTCGACGCCATTATCCGTTAACTTTCCATCAAAGGTATTCATGGCACCAATAAATTCGGCAACAAAACGTGATCCTGGGTTTTCATATAAATCATGGGGTTTGCCGCACTGTTCAACCACACCATCACGCATCAATGCAATACGGTCTGCCATAACCAGAGCTTCTTCCTGGTCATGTGTTACTACGACAAATGTAATGCCCACTTCATGTTGCAACCGTTTTAATTCCAACTGCATTTGGCCACGTAATTTTTTGTCTAATGCGCTGAGAGGCTCATCAAGTAACAAAACACGGGGACGTTTAATCAATGCACGCGCCAGTGCCACACGTTGACGTTGCCCGCCGGATAATTGGTCCGGTTTACGCCCAGCCAATTCGTCAAGTTGCGTGGTCTCTAAAGTCTCATCAACTCGACTGTTTAATGCAACGCTATTAATGCCATCCATTTCCAGACCGTAAGAAATATTTTTACGAACAGTCATGTGGGGAAACAGTGCATAAGACTGAAACATTAAATTCACGGGGCGACGATTGGGGCGTAGTTGCGTGATATCATTTCCATCTAGCAACACTTTACCTTCATCTGGTATCTCAAAACCCGCAATCATACGAAGCAATGTCGTCTTGCCACACCCGGACGGGCCGAGCAGGGCAAAGAATTCATTTTCCTGAAAATCAAGTTCAACACCGTCAACGGCTGTCATTGATCCAAAACGTTTTGTTAAATGATCCAGACGGATCACAGTATCAGAAACACCCATAGTCATGAGACACTCGAACCTTTATTAATGCGTTGCGAAATAAAGACCAGGGTAAAGCTTACCAGCATGACAATTGTAGCCATGGCATTGATCTCAGGTGTTACACCAAAACGAATCATGGAGTAGATTTGCATGGGCAAGGTTGTAGAACTGGAGCCAGCACCGGCTGTAAAGAAAGCAATTATGAATTCATCTACGGACAAGGTAAATGCGAGTAATCCACCAGCTAGAACCCCGGGAAAAATAACAGGCAGGGTAACTCTGCGGAAGGTCGTAAATTCACTGGCACCCAGATCAATGCTGGCTTCCAATATAGAAAAATCGAAATTCTTGAGTCGTGTACGAACAACAGCACTCACAAAGGCAATATTAAACACGACATGGCTTAATATGATGGAGTGCAAACCAAGCGTGAAGTCCAGCAAGGTGAAAAATGATAACAGTGCAATGGCCAGCACAATATCAGGAATAATCATTGGTGCGAACAGCAAAGCCTCTAACGCGCTTGATGTTTTTCTGCCACGGCTTTCTATTCCGATTGCCAACATCGTTCCAACCAGTGTAGCCAAAAATGTTGAAACAGTCGCCACGATCAGAGTGTTTTTGGCAGCATTTAAAACCGCGTCGTTTTCTAATAAGACACCATACCACTTGGTTGAAAACCCGCCCCATGCTGTTGGCATCCCGATGTCGTTAAAGGACAGGCCCATCAGGACCAAAATTGGAATATACAAAAATGTGTAGACAACCCATAAATGTCCACCAAGCAACCGCATCCCAATTGTTTTTTGAGGCGTTTTCATACTCTCTCACCCATGGATTTATTTACGGCAATTGCTTGAGTAAACAGCAACATCATCATGACACCAATCAGCATGAGTGACAGGGCGGAGCCGAACGGCCAGTCACGAGCACTGAGGAACTGGTCATAAATAAGATTACCAACCATCATTAATCGGCCACCACCCAGTAAATCTGGTGTAATGAAGTTTCCGATGGAGAGCACAAAAACAAATATAGACCCTGCCGCAATGCCTGGCATGGTAAGAGGCAATGTAACACGGAGGAATGTAGTAAGGCTCGATGCTCCCAAGTCTTCTGAAGCTTCCCGGATTTCTGGGTTTAAACGACTTAAGGATGCATAAATTGCCAATATAACAAAGGGCAGATAGTTATAAACAAGGCCAGTAATAATCGCGAATTCATTATAGAGTAACGGCAGAGGTTCACTGATAAGCCCCAACCCTTCCAGGGAATTGTTGATCAGGCCTTCCCTGTTCAACAAAACAATCCATGCATAGGTTCGAATGAGATAATTGCTCCAAAAGGGCAACATCACCATAAACAAAAATACAGGTTGCCGTCTTGTTGGTGCACAAGAAATTGCGTACGCAGCCGGATAGGCAAGAATCAAGGCGATCAGTGTTGTCAGTCCGGCAATTCGTCCAGAGGTCAGAAGAATGTTTAAATAAATCGGGTCAAGAGCGCGGTTAAAATTATCAAACGAAAAAATAAAATCAATGCCACCATAGGTGCCACGTTCAAAAAAGCTATAAACAAAAATGATGCCGCAAGGTATAATCATGAACAACGCAAGCCATCCAAGGCCAGGTCCGACGTATGCAGCAGTTTTTAAGCGAGTGTTCATAAATATTTATTTTCAGATATTTGAAAGAGATTGTGAAGCAGGTAACAACAGTTACCTGCTTCACAAACACATAATATATTACTGTGAAGCGAGAATTTCTGTCACAGCTCTTGTGTAGGCTTTCTGGGCAGAGCCAAGATCACGCATTGTTTCATACTTGAGCATATCAGCAGGTTTCATACCAACATTCGGAAATGCCTCAATGATGCTCGGATCAAGCGTATCCATAGCTGCTCTATTCGGAAATTTGTACAGGATATTAGAAACAACCCAGTTACCAATCTCTGCATTCAGGACGTAATTGAGAAAGGCATGGGCGGCATCTTTATTAGAAGATGTTTCCATAACAACCATGGCATCAACGAACAGATCGGTTCCCTCTTTTGGTATGATGTATTTAATATCTGTATTTTGTGAAGCACCAGCACTAGCATTTTCAATAT
>JABJOR010000039.1 GCA_018664265.1 Rhodospirillales bacterium | reverse complement strand
TCAAGCCCACGGTCGAAGGCATGGTCGCCGAAGGACGTCCTTTCAAGGGCGTTTTGTTTGCCGGGCTGATGATTACAGAAACCGGCCCTCGATTGATTGAATATAACGTCCGATTCGGTGATCCGGAATGCCAGGCCATGATGATGCGTCTGAAATCCGACGTGTTGGAAGCTTTACTGGCTTGCGCAGAAGGACGTCTTGATGAAATAAGTCTGGAATGGCACGACGACGCTGCTTTGGTGGTTGTCATGGCAACCGATGGCTATCCCGGTCACTATGATAGCGGAAGCATTATTCGCAACATCGATAAAGCCGAAAACGTCAAGAATGCCATGGTTTTCCACGCTGGAACAAAGCGGGTTAACGGGAATATGACGGCTAATGGCGGCCGTGTTTTGGGCATTGCAGCTCTGGCACCAAACGTTTCCAAAGCCAAAGACAAAGCTTATCAAGCGGTTAAGAAAATTGACTGGCCAGAAGGTTTTTACCGCAGTGATATTGGTTGGCGCGCTATAGATCGGTAAGGAAAGCTCATGGATGATCAAACACGCATGGAACTTGAGGCAGCGGCTTTTCGCGGACTGCGAGATCACCTGCAAAAACGAACCGATGCGCAAAATATTGATTTAATGAATTTGGCCGGGTTTTGCCGTAACTGCTTGTCCAAGTGGTACATGGCAGCCGCCCATGAACGCGACGTCGACATGGATTATGATCAGGCCCGCGAAGCTGTCTATGGCATGAGCTATGATGAATGGAAAACCACCATTCAAACCCCGGCTTCAGAGGACCAGAAACGCCTTTTTGATGAAACCAAACCGCTCCACGCCAAAATCAGCGGGCATAATTAATCAACTCATCCAACGTCCGGAACAATCGCTCCAGATCATTGGGTTCTGACAACCTGTGTCCGGCATTTTTGACAAACTGGATTTCCACATCTGTACTGGACAAACGGTTTTGGATATCAATGGCGGTCATCCATGGAACGTCCATATCCTGCATACCGTGGATCAGGCGCACAGGGATATCAAGGTCGATTATATCGTTCAGCAATAGCTGATTGCAACCATCCTCAATCAGTTTTTTTGTAATCACAAAAGGCTCACCATCATAGTCACTGGGCAGGACTACGCGCCCGTTTTTATCCATCTCAGCGAGCTGTTCAGTACTCAGTTGCCCAAGCATCAGGCGTTCGGTGAAGTCCGGTGCGGCAGCAATGCCAATCATGGCGGTGATCTGGTTCTTGCGTTGCAACGCTGTCAGCAGCATGATCCAGCCACCCATGCTGGAGCCGACCAGAATATACGATTTTTCGCCGTGTGCCTGGGTGATATGATCCAGCATGGAAAACGCGTCTGCGGCCCACGTGCCAATGCATCCATCTTCAAACTCGCCTGAAGAAACTCCATGGCCCTGATAATCAAAGCGCAAAAAAGCACGCCCCTGTAACAAACAACATTGTTCCAGTGCCACAGCCTTGCTACCCGTCATATCAGATTTGAACCCACTCAGGAAAACAACGCAGGGGGTGTTGGAACCAGAGGCAGGTGTATAGTGGTAAGCAAGTGACACCCCATCACTTCGTTTGAAGTATTGTGTATCTTTGATTGCATCTTTTGTATCTGAGGTCATATTACGTATATGTTTCATGCTGGTTGAAAATGAAGTAAAATTTACGAAAGAACACGCGGATAGTACGGATAATACATGGATAACCCATCACAAGATAACACCAATAATCCGGCCGATAAAACATCGGAAATACCGGAAGCCCGCAATGCCACTGTCTTGCAGGTTCTGCCAGCCATGGGGACCAGCGGCGGTGTGGAGCGTGGAACCGTTGAAATCGCCAATGCCGTCAATAAAGCGGGTGGGCGGGCCATTGTGGTTTCCGCTGGAGGTGCACGCGAGCACGATTTAAGCCGGGTTGGTGCCGAGCATATTACCATGCCGGTAGACTCGAAAAATCCCCTCACAATGTACGCCAATATTGCCCGGCTGCGCGATCTGATTCGCCGCGAAAACGTCGATATTGTTCATGCCCGTTCCCGCGCCCCGGCTTGGAGCGCCTGGTACGCTGCCAAAAAGACAAAAACACCTTTTGTCACGACGTTTCATGGCACCTATAGCCATGGCAACCCGTTCAAGCGGTTTTATAATTCGGTTATGACCCGTGGTGAACGTGTTATTGCCATATCAAACTTTATTGCCGGGCATATCCGTCGGTATTATGGCGTTCAGACCGAACGCATTCGCATCATTCATCGCGGTGTGGATTTAACAAAGTTCAATGCCGCCAACGTGACCGCCCAACGGGTCATTACCCTGGCCAATGAATGGCGCATTACAGAAGGTTTTCCGGTGGTTATGCTGCCCGGCAGGTTAACTCGCTGGAAAGGTCAGACGATCTTTATCGAAGCCATCGCAAAGCTGGACAGGCGCGATATCCGGTGCCTACTGGTTGGTGGCGATCAGGGCCGTCTGGAATACCGCAAGGAACTTGAAGCCATGATCAGCAAACATGATCTGGGCGAAGTTGTCCGTCTGGTAGAAAGCTGCCGTGATATGCCAGCAGCCTATATGTTGAGCGATGTGGTTATTTCAGCCTCAACGGACCCCGAAGCCTTTGGCAGGGTCGCCATTGAAGCCCAAGCCCTGGGACGGCCCATCATTGCAACCGACCATGGCGGAGCCAAGGAAACTGTTATCGAGAACGTCACCGGATGGCTGGTCCCGCCCGGCGACAGCTCAGCACTGGCAAATGCCATTGAAAAGGCCGTCTCGCTGGATGAAAAAAAGCGCGCCGTGTTAGCAATCAAAGCTACCGACAACATACGCGATAACTTCTCCACAGAGGCCATGTGCAAAAAAACCCTTGATGTTTATGACGAGGTTCTTGCCAGCAGAGCGGTAAAATGAGCCTTCAGCCTTCCGAGAATCAACAGGAACGCATACTCGTTATCAAGCTCGGCGCGCTCGGCGACATGATACAGGCCCTCGGCCCCATGGCCGCCATTCGCAAGCACCATCCAAACGCCCACATTAC
>JABJOR010000392.1 GCA_018664265.1 Rhodospirillales bacterium | reverse complement strand
GAAGGAAAGCGCTCGCAAATCACACCTGCAAGCTTTGCTTCCCATTGATTGGGTGCCCCAAGCACCATGCCTTCGTCGATGGCGTCTTTTATGGCCTTAATCAGAATTGGGTGGGAATGGCCATAGAGTCCGGCTGAGTATTCGCCCAAAAAATCAGTGTATTTATGGCCGTCAAGATCATGAAGGTAAGGCCCCTCACCTTTGACCATGGTCAACGGAAATGGATCATAGTGCAGCACCGTGCGGGTGTTACCACCTGGCATGACGTCTTTGGATTGCTGCCACCGCTCATGGCTTTTGGGATTGGCAGCATTATAACGCTCAAATACATCGGCAACGGCGTCGTTCAAACGGTTATGACCGTGCTGGCCTTGGGGGGTGTTGAAAATGGACATGGATGTACCTTCTCGCTGCAAGAATGTTGTGCTGTCGCGATTATCAAGAGAGTGAGATGAGAAAGCGAGTACTAAATACGTTTCAGCAAACAAATGTGATCATAACAGCGATAGATTACATCAATGGGCCTCCCCAAAACTCGGTTCGCCAGAATTGCTTGTTGGTATCGTTGAAAGAGCCATGTGTTGTTGGCTCAGGCCACACATAGGATTTTATAGGCTGACCATCGATTAAATTTTTCGTCCAGTCTCGTTGGTCAAACCCGAATATACGAAATGTCATATGATCACGGGCATCGGGAGGAAAAACTTTTTGTGCTTCACGCAAGTTCCGCCATTTCCCCATGGTTCTGTCGAGTACAGTTTTGGGCTTTTCCAAAACCTCATCAATCCATTCCAGAAGGCTACCTGTTGGCAAGAAACCAAACGCAGAATCCTCTCTCGCTTCGGCTTTGGGGTGCAGCATCAGATTATAGAAATTCAGATTGTTGTTTTTTCTGAGTAACGGGACAAGAGCATCTTTTGTATCACGAATAGATGTAGCCCCGGCCATAAAGACAATATTTCGATAGGGCAAATCTATGAAATCAGGAACCAGTTCATTGATTACAATGGCTCCCATACTATGCCCGACCAGGGTTAACTCCATAGTGCTCATATCATCTGTGATATCTTTTCCTGTCAGACATTTGGAGCTGTCGATACAGGCTTCAAGATCATGAAAGAAACGTGCAAATCGCCCTGTGCCACGTTTATATTTTTGCATGAGTTCATCGCGATTATTCTTTAATTCTTCTTCATATAACTTGTGTATATCACTGTCTGATAATTTTTTATCCAAGTCTAATCGCCCATCATCATTCCAAAACTCAAGCTGGAACTCTCCGGGGTGATGAACTGTATTACGGGTTCGTCGTAGCATGTTATTCCATGCCTCTTTACCACTTTCTACTATTAGTCCTAATGAGGTAACACGTACAGGTGTTGCTACGCCAAAGCGGACTACACCAAATACCAGTTCTTCATCAAGTGGCGGGCTGTTATCGAGAGATGGATTTTCCCCCCCGCCCTGAAATGGAAGACAAAGTTTAATATTAATTCTGTTCTCGGCACTCCTGCATTTACCTTTGTGACCTTCATCATGCGAGCCGATATATTTCCCATCATTTTTCAGTGAGTAATCTTTCGGATCCGATACCACGACAGAGTCGATGAAGCGGGAAAGTTCATTAATCATAACTTGGGGTGCACGGGCAATGGAGGATAAAATATCAGATGCTATATACAAAGGCGTTGTGGGAGATGGGTGCTTGTTGAGCAAACCATTACGAATATAAGCTGATTGCTCGAAATAAGTCGTGCCGATGCCGGAATCCCAAACCATATATACTGGGTAAATGTTATCTTTTTTAATGCACTCAATTTGAGTTACAGCAGCGTTTTTTACCTTTTTCGCCGAATTCAATCCCCCGTTAAACAAGAGCATCAATTTATTGTTCTTAGTTTTACTTTCATTGTGCCATTCCAGGTAACCCTTCATGACCGCTTTAAATTGATCATCATAATTTACCAATTCACCATCGTCTTTTTTGGACCTTCGTTTTTTCACTTCATTGTTAATCACGATGATATGTTTGTTTGCGGCAGTGGAATAATTTTTATATGAGGCTTCTTTGAGTTCCCTTCCGTTCGGATCGAAATTGCATGCTGGCAGTTTGGCTTCCGTAGTATTCGTATCATTTACATTAATATCTGAACTGGCGGCATTAGATATATCTGTATCGGTGCTTATGAGCGGTTTTTGCCCGTTCTCAAAAGATGCACATGCTGATAGCCCAATGGAGATTGCTATCGTCAACAATAGTCCAGAAATTTTATGTCTTTGTATGTCCATAATTTGCCCCTGAGCCAATCTGCGTTTGTTTACGGGAAGTTTACGCTAAATTGTAAGAAATGCAATTATAGATAGATTTTTTGGTTTTATTACAACCAAATATGAGTTTTGTTGCCCGCTAAATGATGAGCTCTAACCTTTGAATGGTTGTGCATTTTTGATATTTTAAAAAACAGAGGCTTACTTAAGAAAATTGGTTGAGGAAAATATTACATGAAGTTGATAATTTTTGATTGCGATGGTGTTTTGGTTAATAGCGAAGCAATTTATATCGCGGCGGAGCTGAAATTCCTTAAGCAGGCTGGGCTTGATCTTGACCGTCGGGATTATATGAAGTCATTCATGGGAATGCCTACGAATGAGTGGCAAGACAAATTGTCAGCCAAGGCTTGTGAAGCTCTGGGTAAACCTCTTGAAGATAGTTTCTTTGAAGCATTATCCGGGTATGTTCTGGAACGTTTTAAAACGAATTTAACTGCAATATCCGGTGTGCATGACGCTATATCTGCGATAGGTCTGAGGTGTTGTGTTGCCTCAAGCTCATCTAATGAACGTCTGCATTGGAAATTGGAACATACTGGCCTTGCTAAATTCTTTGAGGGTGTAGTCTTTTCCAGCGATATGGTACCCAGGGGCAAACCCGAACCAGACCTCTTCCTGCATGCAGCAAGCGCTATGAATGTGAGGCCTGAGAACTGTATCGTTATTGAAGACAGCGCCAATGGTGTACTAGCAGGAAAAGCGGCTGGTATGGCAGTTATAGGATTTAACGGCGGCGATCATTGTCTGGATGGACATGAAGATGAATTGGTGAGTGTTGGTGCTGACCGGGTAATTGATGATTTCGCTGTCTTGAAGTCAGCAATTGATCAAATGGAATAGTCCGAATGTTTTGATGGGACGGCATCTTCTCCGTAAGGAATGCTTGGGCCCCCTGCAGCGCGAATTTTCTCTCGAACGCCCAAGGGCTCATTTTGTCCGGTGATTTCAAAGGCATGGGGCTCGTGCACTTCATTGGATGCAAAGCTTTTATGAGCGAGCGCAAGCCCCTGCTCTCTTGTCGCTTCCGTATAGACTTCTGCCTTGGTGATGTCAGTGTTCCACTCATTGGTATCACCTGAACTGGTCAAATAAACAGTCGCACCGTCCAGTAAGCGATTGCTGGATAATACAAAGTAAGTTTCAATGCTGTTTTTCATAACCTATGGCTTTTCATCTGGAGAAAATATTAATTTGTAACCGTAACTATAATGCTAATCACAACCGGGTTCAAACCTGTGCCTTCTGAACGGTGAGTAACTTAAATGAGTGACTTGTTAATTTTAAGTGGTTCTCGTATTGAATCTAACAATCTATTTTTTTTATGAAAAACTGGAGAGTGTGATGGATCAGGAAAAGCTAAAACGTCTACGTGACACATATGAAGGAAAAGATGGTTCGGACTATATGACCGAAGCTCACCAACATATTCAGCAAAAGATGTCAGGCCGTCCACATTCCAAATCCAAACCCTACTCTGGTATTCCCACATTCTTGAAACTACCGCATCAGGAAAGCTATGAAGGCCTGGATGTCGCTGTAATCGGTGTGCCTATGGATCTAGGTGTGACAAATCGCAGTGGGGCTCGGTTTGGCCCTCGCGCCTTACGAACCATTGAACGGATTGGCCCTTATAATCACTATCTGGATGAAGTTCCGTCAGCCGTGTTAAATGCAGCCGACGTTGG
>JABJOR010000391.1 GCA_018664265.1 Rhodospirillales bacterium | reverse complement strand
CAATTTTGTGAATCGTTGGCGGCGGCAATATAAAGCCATTCTATGGCTTCTCTGGATTTACCGAGGGCAATTTTAATTTTGCTGTATTCAAGTAAGACAGGTGATGGCTGTTCTTCCAGACTATCCAGTTCTTCCAATACCTTGACGGCCTGATTCTCTGCACCGGAATATCGCAGGTTACGAGCCAGTGCAAGAACGATATCAAGATCATCCGGAACCCGCATTCGCAGCTTTTGGTAATATTGAATGGCTGATTTGTAATCGTTGGATTGCTCAGCCGTAAAGGCGGCCTGATACAGGGTGTCCGTGACGACAGAATCATCATTTTTTTTGACTTTTGTGGTTTCACACCCTGCCAGCCCTAAAGTAGAAGCTGCCAGCACAGTGCTAAAAATGAGGCTTAAAATTAAATGGCGCATAGATACCTGCATGGCTTTCATTTACAGACATTATCCAATTATATTAATTCTTATTAAGTGATTGGTATCACTGTTCGTAACAACTGGCATGCATTATAATGAGATATTGTTGTTTTGGGTAGATAGCAAACGTGACCAAGTGCTTATGATCAAATATCAATTTATAAATCTGGAGGTTCTGGGACTGTGACCGCCAAAATACTAGACGCCAAAAATGCCAAAGTGATCCAAAGAGGTCGTATAATCTCTTTGGCACCAGTGCTGCGTCAATTGGGCACAGATCGCAAGGGCGTCATTACCGTCATGCTGGCTTTATTGCTGCCGATCATGGTCGGGTTTATCGGTTTAGGTGTGGAAGTCGGCATGTGGTTCCAGCTTAAAAGAGATATCCAAACCGCAGCCGATTCAGCGGCTATTGCAGGTGCTTTTGATGTGGCGAGTGGATCGTCAACATCTGCAACGGTTCTTACTGCGGCAACAACGAATGCAACAAGCAATGGATACGATGCGTCAGAAGATACCCTTACGGCTGTAAACCCGCCTACAACAGGAAGTAATACATCCGATGACGATGCGGTTGAGGTTAATATCAGCTCACCTGTGAATTTGTTGTTTGCCGGGATGTTTCTTGAGAGTTCCATAACCGTAGCAGCCCGCGCCGTTGCATCAACGTATACCGGGGGTGATGAGGCATGTGTTCTTTCCCTTAGTGGTTCTGCTGCTAAATCGATTAATGCTTCCGGCGGTGCAGCCGTTACAATGGATGGCTGTGTAATGGCGGCAAATTCAACAGCGTCCAACGCAATCAGTGTTTCTAACAATTCCAGCTTGACGACAGAATGCCTCACAACAGCTGGTGGCGTGGATCTGGATGGAACGATTACTTATGGCGCCGATTGCAGCGGAGCGACTACAGGCGCATCGCAGATTGATGATCCTTATTCAGATCTTGCCATACCGGCTGAAGCTGCGACGTGTGATACGGAAACGGACCCTGATGTTGATAATGATTTCACCCTGGATCAGAATGATACCAATGGCGATGGTGTTGTGGTGTTTTGCAGTAATATTTCAATCAATGACAGCACACCGCTCGAATTTGAATCCGATACCGTTTATGTCTTTAAGGGAGCCGACTTGAGCATAAATGGTGGTTCTGACGTAACGGGAACGAACGTCACATTTATTTTTACAGGGTCCGGTAGTGATTGGGGATCTGTATCCATTAATGGTAATTCAGATGTTAATTTGTCAGCGCAAGGTGCCGGGTCCGGTGATTATGCCGGTATATTGTTTTATCAGGACGGTGACACGACATCTCAAGCCAACAATAATTTCACATTCAATGGTGGCTCCGATACGGAATTAATGGGAGTTGTTTATGTGCCGCAAAACAAGGTTACGTTCAATGGCGGTAACGAAGTCGACGGGAATGACTGTTTGCAAATCGTTGCCAATGAGGTTGCTTTTGGCGGTAATGCTATCATGTCAAATGTTTGTGATGCCTCTTCTGGCGTCGATCCTCTATACTCTGAAGTCTATATAAAGTTGATCGAGTAAGGATATGATAAGGTATTTCAGCAAAATTGAAGAAGCGATAAAAGTTCGACACCTCGTATGCTCAAAGCGGGGTGCTGCAGCGGTTGAGTTTGCCATGTTGATGCCGATAATTTCGGCCCTGTTTATCGGGGTTATCAACTATGGCCTTGTGGTGTTTGAGAAAATGGAGTTGTCCAGTGCCGCACATGCTGGTGCCCAAATGGCGCTGATTGATAGCAGCGACACATCCGTCATTCAGCAAGTCGTCGTTGATTCAACAGATTTGAATATTACCACATCCGATGTAGCAGTCTCAGAGGCCTGTACCTGTACCTGTACGGATGATACCTGCTCCGGTGCGGATAACGAGCACCATTTTACGATTACCGTATCAGAAGATTATACTCTGCTGCTGGTTCCAACAACCATGACCCTGAGCAGCTCTGCAGTGATTAGAACCGAATAGATGAATAAAATTATTTCAAAATTATCGAAATTTACGGGTGTGAGAGGGTTGTTTCGCTCCAGGAGGGCTGCGACGGCTGTTGAATTCGCGCTTGTTATGCCGATTTTCCTGATCATGGTCATCGGTATTTTTGAAATGAGCAGAGCCATGTGGATCAAGGCATCCATGCAATTTGCTGCTGAAGAAACAACGCGTTATGCCATTGTTAACACAGGCGAGACGACGGCAACTCTAGAAACATATGCCCTAGCCGAGCTTGGCAATAGCGGAATGAATATTTCCGGGGCCAGCTTTACCGCGACCAAGACGGTTTCTGGCAGTATTACCTATGTTGATGTATCCGGGACTTATACATTTTCGTCCATGGTGCCGTTGGTACCGTTTCCCGATACTGTTCTTTCAGCAAAATCTCGTGTTCCGACACAGCCCTAAAGGATCACAATCATACATGGCCAATACCGTAGAATCACTTGAAAGCTTGGTAAGACTGAGCAAGGAGTCCACTTCGGAGGGGCGCACTGAGCTGTTGCATCAGATAACAGATCTGTTTTTGGAAGATAACGACTCCCATAGTGATCAGGAAATCGCTTATTTTGGAGAGATTATGGGAACGCTTGCTTCGCAGGCAGATCTCAGTGATCGCCAGAAATTATCGGAATCCGTGGCTGAATTAGATACCACGCCTCGAGATTTGGCTAAAACACTGGCACGTGATGAAATCGAAGTTGCTGGCCCTATTCTGTCAAAGAGTACTGTTTTATCAAACGATGACCTGGTTCAGATTATCAAGCAACATTCGCAGGATCACTTGCTGGCAATTTCTTCCCGAGAGGCAGTCCCTGAAATGATTGCGGATGCATTGGTTGAACGCGGAAATAACGAAGTTCTCTATACTCTGGCAGATAACGCAGGTGCAGTTTTGTCCGAACAGACCATGGAGGTCATGGTTAGTAAATCGGCCAAACCCGGAGATATTGCAAAAATCCTGGGCTCCAGAGCCGACATGGCACCGGAAATAGTCCAAAAGATGATCGCCCATGTATCTGAATCTGTACAAATGTATGTTGATGAAAACAGGGCTGAATTAACCGATGATCAGATATCTGCAATGCTGGATGAAGCCCAGTCCTGGGCCGTGAACAAAACGATTGATGAACAAAAAGAAAACGCATTTTCCTTTATTCAACGGAAAGATCAATTGGGTTTGCTTGATGGGAAATTGTTGGTGCGTTTGCTGCGCACGGCGGAGATTGAGAAATTTATAGCCGGTATTGCCCAATTGGCCTCCATAGAT
>JABJOR010000390.1 GCA_018664265.1 Rhodospirillales bacterium | reverse complement strand
CCGCCTCGCACATTCAATTCTCCCTATGCCGTCAGCACTTCCGACAGCCAGGACGATCCAAAGCCTCATGAAAAGCAGCTTACAATTGGTGGCGATGTCTGTCTCAAAGGCGGTGAGATTTCCTCTTGCGACTATCTCGTGCTGAACGGGACCTTAGAGGATACCTCGCTTATTGATGCAAGCCATCTTGAGATCACACCCGTCGGTCAGTTTAAGGGCACAGCCGTTGTTGAAAATGCTGACATTGCAGGGCGCTTTGATGGTGATTTGACAGTGCGCGGACGCCTGACCCTTAAAGAAGGCGGCGAGATTTCTGGCTCTGTACGCTATGGTTCTATTGTGATTGAACCGGGTGGAACAATTCGTGGCGACATGCGCAGCATCAATGATAACTGATTACAGGTCAGCCCTTGCCCGGACATTGATCGTGGCACTGGGCATGCTTGCGCTCGGCGCTTGCACGACGACAGACACCAATCAATCGATAATTCCTGTTGAACCCTCACAGGAAGCAGCAATTGAAGTCGCCGCCGTACAACCATCGGCGATTGTGCCTGAACCTGTGCCAGAACCTGAACCAGAGGTCCTGATCAGTGTTCCGGAACCGGATAACCTGATCGGGTATTCGCCAAGCAGGTTAAAAAGTTTGTTTGGAGAGCCTTCTTTCGTTCGCAGCGACCCGCCAGCAGAATTGTGGCAATACAAGAATGCATCGTGCATCATGGATCTGTATCTCTATAATGATGGATCAGATAATTTTGCAGTAACGCATCTGGAATTTCGCCAGACCGAACAATCCGTGGAAAAGTTTGAACAGTGCCTTCGCCTGATCATAACAAACACCCAGGCACTATTAGCACCTGAAGCCAGTTAAACCGTTTTTGCCTTAAACCTGCATAACTCATACACACAGCACGCCGCACAATCTGGCTTACGGGCCTTGCAAACATGGCGGCCATGCAGGATCAGCCAGTGATGAGCGTGCTCAATCCAGGCTTTTGGTGTACATTTCACAAGCTTGTTTTCGACTTCCAGCGGGGTTTTGCCCGGGGCCAGCCCGGTGCGGTTTCCAACCCGGAAAACATGCGTGTCCACAGCAATTGTTGGCTCACCAAAGGCTACATTGAGCACCACATTTGCGGTTTTTCGACCCACGCCCGGCAAAGCTTCCAGCGCGGCCCGGTCATTGGGCACAACACTGTCATGGTCTTGCACCAACATCGCGCTGAGCTTCATGACATTCTTGGCCTTGGTGTTATAAAGTCCGATTGTCTTGATGTAGTCTTTCAGCTTGGGCTCGCCCAGCTTGAGCATCTTTTCAGGGCTGTCTACAACCTTGAACAAAGGACTTGTGGCCTTGTTTACGCCAACATCCGTAGCCTGCGCCGATAACACAACGGCAACCAGCAAGGTATAGACGTTGCTAAATTCCAGCTCGCTTGTCGGGGCCGGATTGCGCTCTGCCAAACGGCGGTAGAATTCATCGATTTCAACTTTTTTGACCATCAGGCAAAACCTTTATTCAAGTCCCAGAACATCTTTCATGGAATAGTGCCCCGGTGTTTGACCCCTGGTCCAAAGGGCTGCGCGGACAGCCCCGTTGGCAAACAAGGATCGAGACGTCGCCTTGTGGGTGATTTCTATGCGCTCACCTTCACTGGCAAAAATCACACTGTGTTCGCCAACAACATCTCCACCCCGCAGGCTCGCAAACCCGATGTCACCTGTACGGCGCTCGCCTGTCTGGCCATCACGTCCTCGGGCCGAAACCGTATCAAGATCAACCCCTCGGCCATGCGCTGCAGCTTCACCCAGCATCAAAGCTGTACCGGAAGGGGCGTCAATTTTGTGTTTGTGGTGCATTTCAATAATTTCAATATCGTAGCCATCACCCAAAATGCTGCTGGCTTTTTCAACCAGACCCAACAACAAATTAACCCCGACGCTCATATTACCAGCTCGCACAATCGTTGTTTTACGTGCTGCGGCGTCAACACAGGCAAGTTGTTCCTTGTCCATACCTGTGGTCCCGATGACCAACGCTGTTCCACATTCTGCGGCAATCTGTACATGCGAGACCGTCGCCATGGGAACCGTGAAATCAATGGCCACATCGCAAGCTTCATACATCGCCCGGGGATCATCGGTGATCGTAATGCCAAGGGGTTCACCGCCGCTGAAGATCGACAAGTCCTTACCGAGATGCTCACTCAGGGAATGTTCACTGCCGCCACCCAGTTCTGCACCTTCGGTTGCCAGAACGGTTTTGAGCAACATTTGCCCCATTCGCCCGGCGCATCCAACAATCCCGACTTTCATAACGGTCTCCCACGGTAATTTTTATTTCATAAAATATGCAATGTAATTCCAGATAAAAACCTGATATACTAATTGAAGGCTTATCCTGAAAAACATAATAGATAATAGGGGGCTAACATGTCATTCAATTTATCCAACAAACAATCAATGACTTGTCTGGCAAAGCACTTTTTTTCAACAATAGCACTAACTCTGCTCGTAGTTTTATTTCAGCCTCTCATGGCACATAGCGATACAATCATCCGGACCAATGCCTTGCCGGACTCACCGGATTTGAGATTTCAATATCCTGGCACTCTGCTAAAGGCTGCGCTGGATATAACAACGGATGAATATGGGCCATATGAAATCAAGCCTTTGGATCAACAGATCTCCAGAAACAGAGCCCTCATAGAATTGGGCAAAGGCAACATTGAAGTTTTCTCGGCCCCAACACGGCAAAATTGGGAAGAGGAAGCCCTTCCGGTTCGCATCCCCTTGCGCAGAGGGCTTGGTGGTTTCAAATTATTGTTTATCCACGAAGCGGATAAAGACAAATTTGCTAGCATACAGGACATTAATATCTACAAGAGAATTCCCATGGGTGGTGGCAGTCAATGGTCCTCGACTCTGGCTTATAATAAAATGGGCTTCACGATGGTTGGGGGAACAGAGTACGCAGCCTTGTTTGATATGTTTCAAGGCGGCAGATTTGATTTTTTCCCTCGTGGGATCAACGAAGTTTACAAGGAACTTGCAAAATTTGGCCCCAAAGTACCGGATATGATCATCGAGCCAACCGTGGCTTTTTATCTGCCCAATCCAACGTATTTTTTCATAAGCCCCAAACAGCCAGAACTTGCAGAACGCATCGAAAGAGGCCTGAACAAATTGGTCTGGAACGGAACATTTGATAAACTGTTTTTCAAATCCTTCTCTGAAAATATCATTCAGGCCGACCTAAATAGTCGGCCCTAATAAAGGCCATTCTGACGCACCGATCTTTTGGAACAAACAGCAATAGCAGCATT